>JBARUP010000670.1:0-3348 GCA_049645805.1 Nodosilinea sp. | reverse complement strand
GATCAGCATCATGAACTGAGTGAAGACGGGAAGATCGGCCCCCAGGTCATCGAACATGTCGGCAAAGATAGGCAGCAGAAATACCGTCATACCGACAAAGATGATGACCGCTAGAAAGCCTACCGTTACCGGGTAAGCCAGCGCCGACTTGATCTGGTTCTGCAATCTAGCTAAGTCTTCCAGCAGCTTAGCTAGACGATTTAGGACCTCATCGAGTACGCCGCCGACTTCTCCTGCTTGAATCAAGGCCACGTAGAGATTGTCAAAGCAGGCCGGATGCTTACGCATTGCGTCCGACAGGTTGGTGCCCTGCTGCACGTCAGCATTGATTGCCAGCAGCGCCTTCTTCAGCTTTGGGTTAGAGCAGTCGTCTGCCAGCACTCCTAAGCCCCTTACTAGAGCTACCCCAGCGTTGACTAAGGCCGCAAACTGCCGAGAAAAGATAGCCTTGTCTTTTACAGTTACGCTAGTTAGAGATGTTCTGATACTCTCCAAGTCAAGGTTGAACCCGGCTTCCTCCTTCAGGTCCATAACGTAGAGACCGCGATCTTTTAGAAGATTGCGGGCATCGATAGGCGTCTCAGCAGAAATACGCTCTTTGCGCTGGGCTCCGCTGGTATCACGACCAATGGCAACGTAGGTAGGCATAGCTCAGTGGCTCAGTGGCTTTAGGTACTGCAATTATAGCGGTGGGTTCGGTAGCCGAACCCGCTAGATCGTTCCGAACTCGCGTGCTGTGTGCTCTACTGTGCTCAGGTACGAGTAAACCTCTCGCTAGCTTTTAGCTAGAGGCGGCATGAGTGGCCTTACCGCCTCTAATTAGATCTTCTAGGACATTACTGAAGGATCGATTATTCTTGCGAGGGCTAGCGGCGAGCAGCAGCCCCCTGACGAGCAGCGGCGTTGGATGTTGGTACTCCTCCAATCAGTCGCTGTAGTTCGTCAGGGCGAGAGGTCTTAGACATGGCGGCCTCAAAGGAAATGGTGCCTGCTTTGTACAGGTCAGCGAGCACTTTCTCTAGAGTTTGCATCGCCAGCTTTCCTCCAGTCTGGATAGCGCCGTAGATTTGAGGCGTTTTGCCCTCTCGAATCATGTTGGCAATAGCCGGGGTGATTACCATGATCTCCTGGGCCATGATGCGGCCATACTCACCCGGTTTAACGTTCGCCTTGGGCACCAGGGTTTGGCTGAGCACCGCCACTAGAGAGCCTGACAGCTGTACTCGAATCTGCTGCTGCTGCTCGGGCGGGAACACGTCGATCATGCGGTCTACGGTTTGAGCCGCCGAGCTAGTGTGCAGAGTGCCAAAAACCAGGTGGCCCGTTTCTGCGGCGGAAATTGCGAGGGAAATCGTTTCCAGATCACGCATCTCACCGACTAGAATCACATCGGGGTCTTCTCGCAGCGCAGCGCGCAGCGCGTTGGCGAAGCTCTTGGTATCCTCACCAATCTGGCGCTGGTGAATCAGGCTCTTGATCGGCTCGTAGACAAATTCAATCGGGTCTTCGACGGTGAGAATGTGCTCTGGCCGAGACAGATTAATGTTGTTGATCATCGAGGCCAGCGTAGTCGACTTACCAGACCCGGTCGGCCCTGTAACCAGAATCAGACCCCGCGGCTTCTCTGACAGTTCCCGCACGATGTTGGGCAGCCCGAGCGTGTCCATACTCGGAATTTTTGAGCTCAGCGCCCGCAGGCAGGCAGCGTAGGTGCCCCGATCTTTGTAAACGTTGACCCTGAACCGGGCTAGGCCTTTAACGCCGTAGGAGCAGTCTAGCTCCCAGGTTTGCTCTAGCTGCTTACGCTGAGTGTTGTTGAGCATGCTAAAGATTAACCGCTGGCACGACTCAGGGGTCATGGGCTCGTGCTCAGTGGGGGTTAGCTTACCGCTGATGCGGATGTATGGGGGTAGACCTGCTGATAGGTGTAGATCAGAGCCGCCTCGCTCAATGACCTCTTCCATCAGATCTTCAATCATCAATTCCATAGAATTACCTCATGGGGGTTGAGAATGTCGGAGAACTTAGCGTCGAAACAGCCTGCCCAACACAGGAAAAACAGCTGGTGTCCTAGCCAATACTGGTAACAAGATGCCCACTTTGTAGCGAAATGCTGTCAAGAGGATGGACAAGCAAGCCGCTAGTCGTGGAAGCGGGAGGTAAGGCAGTAGGGGCAGTCAAGCCAGTCTTGCTGAAGCTCAGCGGCGCAGCAGGAACAGGTCAGTGAGGCCTTGCGCTTGGCTTTGAGTTCGGCCTCTAGGCCTGTGTCAGTAAAGGTTACTCGTTCTACTTCATCTAGAGTGGTGTAGCCCTGCCGCACCAGGTTCAGACTGTAGGACAGAAGCGTCTGCATGCCCTCCTCTACAGCAGTCTCCTTTATGACTTCAGTAGGTGCTCCCTCAGAAATTAGCTTTTGCAGCCGTTCGGTGACTCGCAATATCTCGTACACACCAACGCGTCCTTTGTAGCCGCCGCCCTGGCAAGCAGGGCAGATGGTGTTGTTTTCCTTGGTTGCAGCAATGTCTTCAGCTGTGAGGGTGTTGGCTTTGTAGAAGGTGATATCTGCCTCAGCGGCAGCCACCAGACCAAAGTGGGCTAGCTCCTCGTGGCTCGGATGGTAGGGTATGCGGCAGTCAGAGCAGACTCTTCGCACCAGGCGCTGAGCTACGACCCCAATCAGAGCGCTAGAGACCATAAAGGATTCAACCCCCATCTCATCTAGGCGAGCGATCGCACCAGCAGCGTCATTGGTGTGCAGGGTGGTTAGTACCAGGTGCCCTGTTAATGCTGCTTCAATAGCCGTCTTGGCCGTTTCACGGTCACGGGTTTCACCCACCAGAATAACGTCGGGATCCTGGCGCAAAAAGGCGCGCAGGATGGTGGCGAAGTCCATGCCCTTCTCGCGGATCACCTGTACCTGGGTTAGACCGGGCAGCGTATATTCAATCGGGTCTTCGGCGGTACTGATGTTAATGCCTGGATCGTTACGCTCGGATAAAACTGAGTACAGGGTTGTGGTTTTACCCGACCCTGTAGGCCCCGTTACCAGGAGTAGGCCAAAGGGACGGGAGGCCATGTCCTGGACAATGCGCAGCGAGTCAGGATCGGTGATTAGCTTATCGAGGCCAAGCTGGGTAGCGGAATTGTCAAGAATCCGCAGCACAACCTTTTCGCCGCAGCGGCTAGGCAGAGTATTCACCCGGAAATCAACCTTGCGCCCCTGAAACACGCGACGAATTCGGCCGTCTTGAGGCGATCGACGCTCGGCAATGTCTAGCTCGGCAATAATCTTGAAGCGGGCCGTAACAGCAGGGATAATCTTCTTGGGCATTTTGGGCAAGGCTTCTT
>JBARUP010000669.1:0-6191 GCA_049645805.1 Nodosilinea sp. | reverse complement strand
GGTGCTGATTGCCCAAAACGACCCCACCAAAGCCCTGGCGGCACTGGAAGTCGCCGAGCGCGGCCGAGCGCGGGCATTTGTAGACTCCCTAACCGTTCGCCTGGCCGACACCCCAGACCTGGCTATCGATATCGAGTTTCCAGACTTAGCCAAGACCCGCCAAATTGCCCGGCAGCAAGATGCCACCCTGGTTGAGTATTCTATTGTCAGCACCAACCTAGATGAGCCAGTACTCTACATCTGGGTGATCTCTCCCACAGGCGACATCACCTTTCGCCAGCAGTCGCTACAGGGGATTGACCTGGCATCGCTGGTACAGTCAGTCCGCTCTAGTCTGGGGGTTCGCAGTCGCGCCACCGTCGAGCTTGTTTACACCGGCCCCACTACCGACGAACAGCTCCAGCAACTCCACCAGCTTTTGATCGAGCCCATTGCCGACCTGCTGCCCACCGACCCCGAACAGCGGGTGATCACCATTCCCCAGGGAGACCTGTTCTTGGTGCCCTTTCCAGCCCTGCTCAATGCCGAAGGCCAGTACCTGATTGAACAACATACCCTGCTGACTGCTCCTTCCATTCAGGTGCTCGACCTGACCCGGCAGCGGCGACAGCAACTCGGGACGGCCCGCACCAGCACCGTACAGACTGATGATGTTTTAATCGTGGGCAACCCCGAGATGCCTACCGTGCGCATTCCTTCCATTGACTGGGAAGGGCAACTCGATTCGTTACCGGGAGCACTGGCTGAATCTCAAGCCATTGCCGAGTTCTTTGACACCCAGGCCGTCACTGGAGCTGCCGCCACCGAAGCGTATATCAAGCAGCAAATCGCTACCCCTCGCTTTTTGCACTTGGCCACCCACGGGTTGCTAGAGTACGGTTTGCCCGGAGAGTCTGAAGGGCTTGACTTGCCGGGCGCGATCGCCCTCACCCCCGGCAGCGGCGAAGACGGTCTACTCACCGCCGCCGAAATCTACGACATGGACCTCAACGCCGAACTAGTTGTACTCAGCGCCTGCGACACCGGGCGAGGCAGGATCACGGGCGACGGCGTGGTAGGGCTGTCGCGCGCCTTCATCAGCGCAGGGGCTCCCAGCGTAGTGGTGTCTCTGTGGTCCGTACCCGATGCCCCTACAGCCGATCTGATGGTGGCCTTCTATCAACAGCTTCAGCAGGGGGAAGACAAAGCCCAGGCCCTGCGCCAGGCGATGTTGACCGTTATGGCCCAGCCTGGCAACGAGGAGCCAAAAGATTGGGCCGCCTTCACGTTGATAGGCGAAGCGAATTGAGGATAGCACCTACCCCTTCCTGGCTCCGTTTTCTGAGCGGAGTCGTTCGCGCAGCATCCCCGAAGGGAAAAGGGAATGGAGCGGGGTGAATAAGTTGACCTCCGATAGAAATAGGTCATTTCAGATCCTCAAGGAACTAATCATCCATGCGAAAGATCATTTCTAGTCTGCTGCTAACCAGTCTCATCACAGGCGCATTCCAAGTGCCTCAGCCGCGCCCAACGGCGGGTATTACTCGCATGTTTGCCCCTGCTGCCGCCCTGGCCCAGACCAGCGGCGACGACATTTACTACACCTTCTACGGTCAACGCATTCCCCTCACCGTTCGACGTGACCAGATTGCCGTTGTACTAGACCCTCAGGCTAGCGGCGCAAGGGGTACGACGTCCCCCTTGCGGCAGCTAGAGATGGCGCTTGCGGGGCAGAACAGCGGTAGTCGGGGTGCTGCTGCGCCTGCTTTAGACGTCACAGTTCGCCCCCTGGGAAGCCAATACGCGGTGATTGAGCTGGCTTCGGCTACTCCCGAATTAGAAACAGCTATACAAGAACGGCTACAGCAGCCCTACGTGCAGGCCACTCTGCCGGTGCTCAGTCGCGCCGACACCGACGAAACCATCGTGCTGCCCAACCAGATCATCGTTAGCTTTGAACCCGATGCGCCCCAGAGCCAGGTTACGCTAACCCTCGATCGCTACGGTCTAGAGGTAATTCGGCCCCTGCGCTTTAGCCAAAATCGATATCTAGTCAGCGCCCGCGATGGCGACGGTCTACGGGTGCTGACCGTCGCCAATCAGCTCAACGGGGTAGCAGGGGTGCAGTCAGCTACGCCCAACTTTGTGCAGACCGCGCCCTACCGCTCGGTGCCTCAGGATCTTTATGCCGCGCCAGCAGGGTCCGGCCAGCGTCCCAGCCATTTGAACGATCTGCTGGCGCGGCTGTCGGGGCAGCGCGACTGGCCTAGCCTGACCAAGCTGTTTCCGCTGCACTGGCACCTCGACAGCACAGCTTTTCGGGGCACCCACCAGCCCCGCACCGACGTGCGCGCGGCGGAAGCCTGGGCCCAGGGCACTCGCGGAGAGGGCGTTGTCGTTGCCGTGATTGACAGCCTGATTCAGTGGGATCATCCCGATCTGGCCCATAGCCTCTACTCGGTGCCCGACACCCAGGCCGATCGCCTGCCCGGCGAAGTTCACGGCTGGGATTTCTCTAGCGGTGAAGTCACCTGCCAAGACGACCTGTGCGCCATTGGTGATGCCGATACTCGCATTAGTGAGGCTGAGCTAAATCTAGTTCAGCCTCACTTTCAAAACACCTTTACGCTCTCCGACGCCGACCTGCTGGCTGAGTACAGCAGACTGGCTGAGCGGGTTAGGAACGCGCGCCCAGAGCTATCTAACCGACAAATCGCCAGCCTAATTCGCAGCTGGATTCAAAGCAAGATTTCGGCAGAGTTTCACGGCACCTGGTCAAGCGGCGTGATTGCGGCTAGTCCCCAGGGCGATCGCAGCGCCATTGGCGTTGCCCCAGAGGCAGAAATTTTACCGGTACGGGTGTTTGGCCTAGGCGGTGAAGTCACCGTAGCGGCCCTCGTCGAGGCGATCGGCTATGCAGCCGACCGAGGGGCCGACGTGATTAACCTCAGCCTGGGTGGCCTGCTGCCCGATCGCGAACTGACTGACCAGGTAATGGCCGTACTTGATGCCTACCCTGACCTAGTGATTGTGGCTTCAGCAGGTAACGATAGCCTGGATGGAGTCGGCTTTCCGGCGGCTATTCCAGGGGTAGTTTCCGTCGGGGCAACAACGCTCGACGGCAAGCGTACGTTCTATAGCAGCTACGGCGGCGGGCTAGATGTGGTGGCCCCTGGCGGGGATACTAGCCAGGTGTCGATGTTTGGCATTTTGACGACGGGGGGCACCTGGGTGCCCGGCTTTTGGAGCGGTATTGAACCTCCCGCTAGTGCGTGGGGGCCGAGTTTAGACCCGATGGGGCACTACGTGCAGGTGCAGGGCACCTCGTTTTCAGCCCCGGCCACGTCAGGAGTCGTGGCGCTAGCACTGGCGGCCAATGGCGAGCTGACCCGAGAACAAGTCACAAGCCTTCTAAGAACTACCTCAACCTACGAAGGGCTAGCGCTAACCCAGTCGGAAACGAACCAGTATCGCCTCCAGGCTGAAGTAGGCATGGGCACTGCCCTGGAAAATCAGATTCTGCGGCCCACTGGCATTTTCAGCTTTCCGCCGCCGGTCTCGCCGGAGCAGTACTACTTCGGCTGGGGACTGGTGAACGCAGCGGCAGCCGTTGAGCAGGCCAAGGCGCTGCGGTAACGTAAGACGCACCCGTTTATTGGCCTAGACCTGTTTATTCCTATAGCTTTGGAGCTCTACTATGCCCTCAATGAAGCGCCGTCATTTCTTACAGTTCTCTGGCTCTGCTTTAGCCGCCCTGGGCTTGAGCCAGACAAACTTTTTGCGTCAGGCCAACCACTATGGCAGCGCTCTAGCCCAGAGCACGCCCCGCAAGCTGGCCCTGCTGGTGGGGATAAATCAATATCCCGACCAGTACGTTTCTAGCCTATCGGGCTGCCTCAACGATGTCGAAATGCAGTACCAGCTATTAGTCAATCGGTTTGGGTTTAAACCCAGCGATGTGCTGATGGTGACGGATGACTCTGCCCTACAGCCGACTCGCGCCAACATTCTAGAAGCCTTTGAGGAGCATTTGATTAAGCAGGCTAAACCCGGCGATGTGGTGGTGTTTCACTACTCAGGGCACGGGTCTTTGGTGAACGATCCCAGCCCAATTCGGGTGGCCCAGTGCGGCCAAGGCTACGCCGCCGGGCTCAACGGTACGCTTGTTCCCCGCGATGTTGAATTTGGGTCTGAAGGTTCAGACATTGTCGTGCCAGACATTATGGGGCGCAGCCTGTTTTTGCTGACCGAGCGTATTAATACCGACAGCGTCACGCTTGTGCTCGACAGCTGTTTTTCGGGGGCAGGTACCCGAGGCAACGCCCGCGTGCGCTCGGCCACGAGCTCGCGACTAACCAGCCGAGATGGCGTTAGCCTGGTGGCCAGCGCCGAAGAGCTAGAGCAGCAGCAGCGCTGGATGCAGGATCTTGAACTGGATGAAGCGGAGTTTCAGCAGCGGCGATCGCAGGGTATTGCCAAGGGAGTGGCGCTGGGCTCGGCCAGCTGCGACCAGGAGGCCTATGAGCTGCCCTACGACAATGGCAAAGTGGCGGGGGCTTTTACCTACCTTTTGACCAGCTACCTGTGGCAGACCCCGGCACCAAAATCAGCTAGCGACGTCAAGGTAGACCTGGTTCGCAGTACCCAGGTGGCGGTGGCCCGCAGCCGACGAGAAGAGCAGGTGCCGATTTTTGAGCAAGCGCCCAGTAGCAACAACCTAGCTCAGCCGTTTTACTTTGTAGACGCCCTGGCCCCCTTCGCCGACGCGGTAGTGAAAAGCGTAACCGGCGATCAGGTTGAGCTTTGGCTAGGGGGCGTCTCGTACCAAAACCTGGAGACAGTGCGAAAGGGCACGGTTTACACCCTGGTGGCTCCCAATACAGATCTCGGTGAGATTGTTGTAGAGAGCCGCAGCGGGCTGCTGGCCTATGGCAATCTATCGGGTACGGCAGCTGCCCTCACGCCGGGTATGCTGCTGCGAGAGAAGCTGCTGGCCATTCCGACCCCGACCCTGCGGATTGGGGTAGATGCATCGCTGGCGGCAGAGCAGGCCGCCGCTGAAGCCGCTCTGCAAACGGTGCTACAACCGGCAGGGCGTAGCGATCAGGCTTTGATTACCGTGCTGCCCGTGAATCAGCAGTCTAATCTGGAGTTTGTGCTGGCCCGCACCACTGAGGCAGTGCGCAGCCAGCTGCGGCAGCCCGCGCCGTCGGTGGGGCTGCCCCCGCTGGGCACGGTGGCTCTCTATTCAGACGATCTGACCAGCTTTGTGCCCAACACCGCTGGAGCGGTGAACGAGTCGGCAACAGCGGCAGTCAACCGCATGGAGCAGCAGCTCAGGCGTCTGCTGGTGATTCGCACCCTGCAAAGTCTGACCGGCATGGCGTCGGATTTACAGGTCAGCGGCGAGATTTTTACCACTAGTGGTCAGGGGCCGGTGGTGGCACTGGTAAGCCGGGGCAGTCAGGGGCGATCGCAGCCCCAGGCGGCGGGTTACACCTACCAGACCGGTGAGGTGTTTGAGATCACCCTTCAAAATGCCGAGCCCAGCGAGGTTTACCTCAGCGCCCTGGCTATTGACAGCGCCGGAGAAATTATCGTGCTGCACCCGGCTGGGTTTGACGACCCCGACGCCGCGGCGCTGGTAGAGGGCAGCAGCAGTCTGACGGTGCCCCGGCAGCAAGACGGTATCCGACTACGATTTGCCGAGGCCGGTCTGCTGGAAATTATCACCATTGTCAGCCAAAAGCCCCTGCGGGGCCTGTTGCAGGCGCTCAAGGCGATCGCCGAAAATCCGTCTCGAGGGAGCCAGGGCCCGGTGGGGTTTGACGAGGGCAATCCGCTGGCGCTGATTGACACCCTGCTGGGGGATATCGACGATATCTCCCGCAGCGTTTCGGTTGAACCAACGGCGGTAAGTGAGAGCGATACAGCGGTGGATTCGGGCGCGATCGCGGCGTTCTCAACGGTGATCGAGATTGTAGATTAGACAGTCCTCTGCTCCCCTCAACCCCCGACCCCGTTCCCTGCGCAGAGTCGTTCGCAAAGCGTTCTAAAGGAAAGGGAACGGGGCAGAGTCATTTGCTAAGGGAAAGAGCTACGACATCAAGCCAAAATTTATGGAGCCAGCAATCATGAGTCTAAATCAACCCGTAGCAAGTACTGTGCTGGCGATGCTGCTGGCGGCAGGCAGTGGAGTGGTGCTGCCATTG
>JBARUP010000668.1:0-1597 GCA_049645805.1 Nodosilinea sp. | reverse complement strand
GCGGGAGCCTTAACTAGCCAAAAATCCACCGACTGCTCCTGTTCTTGATAGTAGCGGCGGCGTTCTTTGAGCACTTCTTCTAGGGGCTCTTCTTCGAGCAAAAACTTCTGGCTGGCGACGGCGTAGTGATAGGTGGTCATAGTTGGGGTCCTTTGTTGGGGGTGGGTGGGTGAGCAGGTGAGGAAGGTGGGGCCTGATCCCCTCATGTCTGGACGAGGACCTTCATTTCACGGACGGCACGCCCTAGGCCAACTAAAACGGCGCGGCTGATAATGCTGTGACCGATATTGAGCTCTTCCATACCGGGAATGCGGGCTACCGGAGTCGTGTTCCAGTAGGTGAGGCCGTGTCCGGCATTGACCCGCAGACCTAGGTCCAGGGCCTGGGCAGCGCCCTGAGCCAGAATGTCAAGCTCTTTGGCGCGATCGCGCTCCTGGCCAGCCTCGGCGTAGGGGCCGGTGTGCAGCTCAATAAACTGGGCTTTGACCTGGGCTGAAGCTGCAATTTGCTCGTCTGCCGCATCAATAAACAAACTGACCGGAATACCGGCCCCCTGTAGTGTGCCAACCACAGTTTTGATGCGATCGCGCTGCCCTGCCACATCTAGACCGCCTTCGGTGGTCACCTCTTCGCGGCGCTCGGGCACCAGGGTGACGTAATCGGGTTTAAGATCGAGGGCAATCGCTAGCATCTCGTCGGTAGCCGCCATCTCTAGATTTAGATGGGTGCGTACGGTCTGTCGCAGCAGGCGCACGTCGCGATCCTGCATATGGCGGCGGTCTTCGCGCAGGTGTACGGTAATGCCGTCGGCACCGGCTAATTCAGCCAGTACTGCCGCCGCTACCGGATCAGGTTCTACGGTGCGGCGGGCTTGGCGAACAGTGGCAATGTGGTCGATGTTGACTCCTAGAGTAGGCAAGCGATCGCTCCCAAACGACGACAGGATCTACAGCCTATGATCCTACCCTATAGGCTGGCTTGGCTAAAAGTCGATGGTGCGAATCAGCGGCAGCGGCGCGGTAGCAGGTACAGATAAAGACTCTAGCCTAGCCGTCGAGGCGGGCACGGCAGCGCCCTCAGCAGCGTTGATGATGGCACCGATTATCGGCAGGTCACTGTCCAAGAGCTCCTCTAGGAGAGCCTCAAGCACGGCTTTATCGGTGAGGCCGGGGCGGGTCACCAGAAGTATGCCATCGCTGACAGGCCCCAGCAGCAGGGCATCATTGCTGTGCCCCAGAGGCGGCGCGTCAATCAGCACTAGGTCAAAGCGGGCGCGAGCGTCGGCCAAAAAATGTCCCATTTCACTGGACTCCAGAATGGCCGCCGGATGGGGTTGTGGACCGGGGCTGGGGGCCAGATAGAGGTTCTCAACCCAGGGAGCCAGCTGAATAGGCTCTTGCTGACGACCAGCGTAATAGTGCAGCGGTTCGGCGATCGCTTCTGGACTTACCTCTACCCCTAAGCGGTATGCGCACGGGGGCTGGCGCAGGTCAGATTCGATCACTAGGGTGCGACGACCAGCGCGGGCGGAGGCAATACCCAGGTTAAAGGCACTGGTAGTTTTACCTTCCCCAGGCCGACTGCTGACCACTAGCAC
>JBARUP010000667.1:0-3474 GCA_049645805.1 Nodosilinea sp. | reverse complement strand
TCCATACCCTGACTTCCCTAACCGATAGATCTAATCATAGGGATAAGTGGCGATCGCAAGATGTCTGAATGAATACCCGATTGCCTTAGCAAGGGGTAAGAGGCTAGGATGTTTGGGACAGACTAATCTAAGGTCGGTACTGGTGAAGTGAAGTGCAATTCTTAATCAAGCAAGACAAAAATTCTGCCTCACTATTGTATTAGGAAAGGAAAACGGCAGTCAGCCGTCAGGACTAAAGGGAACTGAAGCTAGAAGACGATCAGCGCGGCTAACCCTCCAGCCAAGACGCCGTAGCAGCAGGCCAGCAAAGCCTGGAAGGCCCCTCGGTACTTATAGCGCCACAGTATGGCAGCTAGGGTAGAAGAATAGAGTAGTTCCTCGACTGGGACATACGCAGTTTCCTTATTGACGTCGATGCCAATTATAAGCATCGTCCAAAACAGGAAGATAATGAAGCTGTTTATAACAGGAGCTCGACTTTCTCTTGCCGGAATCTGAAGCCGAGCCACAAATGCTAAATATGTTAAAACAAGTAGCGGAAAAAGCGCGGCCGCGATGCTGCGAGCGCCAATGCTGGAGGAATAGCTAAAAGCAATAGCAACGCTAGAAATTAACTGATATAGCAAGAAACCCAGCGCTAGGAAGAAAACGAAAAAGCTGATGATGCCTCTTGCTCCCTTAGTAAGGCTGTCAGAGGACTGTCTCTGCCGAGATTGCATACTAAACCTCAGTGTGATTGTCTGGGGTGCTACATGTGACCCCAGAGGGTTTGCGCATCGCCCGCCTATACAAGCTTATTCTAAGCGCTTGACCCAAGAGGCTGGGGGGCTGACTCGGTAGAAACCATCAACCAGCTAGCCCCGGGGTGTGTCGTAATATTTCCAATAGCTGATAAGGGGGCTTGCCCTAGAAAGCTTTCCTAACGCTGCTAGTTAAGAGCTTAACTCGAGTAGCAGGAGCTATTGCTTTTGACCCCATCCTCCTGCTAGCTGTGAGAATGGGGTCAAAAGATGTTAGGAGAGGGTGGACCTATTCTGCGCCTTCGGGCTCTACTACGGGTTCTTCCATCGTATCGCCTTCCATTACTCCATCGTCAACTTCAGGCTCTTCTGGACCACAGGCTACGCTTAGGGTAGATAGGCCGACAATCAAAGGCAGCAGTAGCAAACGGGATGCTTTCATGGGAATTTTCCTCGAAGAGTGGATAGAAGTGAGATTATAGTTCGTTCTTGAAACAAGTCTCTATCAAGAGGCGTATTTCGCTAGAAGCGACCTAAAGGTTTTGCGAGAACTACTCTAGGCTGCTTGAACCTCTTTAGTCAATCCGTATGGGACAGCTGCACACTGCGGCAGCCCAGGCTGAAGTGCTGAGTACGCCAGCTAACTCCGTATCAAGAGCGGGGCAACAGCTCTCTACAGGCGATAGTCTGGGTCAACCCAACACTTGGGCAGCGTTTCACCAGACGGGAACTGAAGCTGTGACTTGGGAAAAGCCTGGGGGGGTTGCTCTTCTTCGCCTGCCTGCTGCTGCCCATGCACTTGGTCGCGCAGCGGATCGAACAACTCTTCTACGTCGATGACCTTAATCAAGGTCTGATCTTGAGCGTTTTTAACGAACATGGTTTAGCGCTTGATGGGTTAACGTTTGTTAGCGATGGGCTAACACTATGCAAAGCATAGGCTACTAGCTTTGAAAGCTTACAGCTTCTGCCTAAATAGATAAATGCAGCTAGCAGCTACGGCTATGCTGTTGCGCTATGGCTTTACGAATCGTGAGGAGATCGTGCCTTCACGAAATGACACTGCTTTTTTACCTTAAGATGGATATCGCTTTCTACAAGAGGGTAGATTGTCAAGCTTGGCGTTAGCGTGTTCCTACACTGGTCGATCAAGGCTTGGGCAAGCTTTGCTTTCTGGAGTTTACTCCTCAAAAGTGACTGATGCCCCATGTGCAGGTCTTTGGTAGCTTAAGCGTTCGAGGATGAGTGGCATGGCTTCTCAAGGAGTAACCCCGATAAGCCAAGACGTGTTTGCAGGTCAAAGCAAGACAGAGATGCTGCTGCGATCGCGCGACTGGTCCCAAACTACCTGGGGTGAGGTTGCCGACTGGCCTGATGTGCTAAAAGCTACGCTAAGCATTGTATTTGGGGCGGGCGTACCCGCAGTGTGCGTGTGGGGCTCGGAGCGCAGAGTGTTCTACAACGACGCCTGTGCCGCGCTGCTGCCGACCGGCTGGCAGGTAGGACAGCCCCTGATCGATATGGTCGGCTGGGACACTTTGAGGGTAAAGGTTGAGCAGGTATTGACTACGGGGCGATCGCAGTTTCTGACCTCAGCTTCGGATAGGGGATCTTTAGCTAGCCGCTACAGCTGGTCTCTGAGCGCTGTTTGGCACGGGGCTGACGTTGAGGGTACGGTTGCTATTGGCGTACCTAGGGCGCAGAACGAGCGGTCCCAGGCTGGGACACTACAGGAGAGTGAGAAGCGCTTTAGACACCTGGCCGACAACATCTCTCAGCTAGCCTGGATGGCTGATGCCGGGGGCGCTGTTTTTTGGTACAACCAGCGCTGGTTTAGTTTTACCGGCACGACCTTAGAGCAGACGCAGGGCTGGGGCTGGCAGCGGGTTCACCATCCTGACCACGTTGAGCGGGTTGTCGAAAAAGTCAGCCGCTGCTTTGCCGCAGGAGAGATTTGGGAAGACACATTTCCGCTGCGGGATAAAGATGGTCAGTACCGGTGGTTCCTCTGCCGTGCTACTCCAATCCATAACGAGCAGGGGCACGTGCTGCGGTGGGTCGGCACTAATACCGACATTACTGAGCTGAGAACAACCGAAAAGGCGCTAGAGCAAGTCACCGAACGTCTGAGCATAGCCCTTAAGAGCGCTCCAATCACCCTATTTGCACAGGATCGAGAGCTGCGCTACACCTGGGTGCACAACCCTACCCACAGCTATTCCAACGAGCAAGTTATCGGGCGGCGCGATGAGGATTTGGTTTCCACTGATGCCGCTGCCCGTCTTGGTCAGCTCAAGCGGCAGGTGATCGACAGCGGAGCGAGTTTGCGTGCTGAGGTGCAGGTTGATCAGAACGTCTACGATTTAACCATTGACCCGATTCGCGATCGCGACGATCGCACTGTAGGTATTAGCGGCGCGGCAGTTGACATTAGCGATCGGGCTCGGCTTGAAGCAGAGCGAAAACGGGCTGAGGAAAGACTGCGCAGGCGGGCAGAGCAGCTGCGCATGGCTCAGCATGCCGCTGGAGCTGGCTTGTGGGCCTGGGACATGGTAACCGATACAGTGACCTGGTCAGAGGAGTACTACCAGCTCCACGGTGTAGATCGCAGCACGACGCCTTCCTACGAAAACTGGCTGGCCTTTATTCTGCCCGTAGACAGAGCGCGCGTTGATCAAGAAACCCAGGCTGCCATCAGGCAGAAAAAAGACCTGGAAATTGATTTTCGCATTGC
>JBARUP010000666.1:0-3280 GCA_049645805.1 Nodosilinea sp. | reverse complement strand
GACTAACCCCGGCCCTGTGACTAACCCCGGCCCTGTGACTAACCCCGGCCCTGTGACTAACCCCGGCCCTGTGACCGACCCTGGTCCTGTGACTAACCCCGGCCCTGTGACCGACCCTGGCCCTGTGACTAATCCTGGTCCTGGCACAGACAACCCTGGTGGCGGTGTCACTGGCCCTGGAAACGCTAATCCGCCGCCGTTCAATGGTGAAACACCCGCTAATCCACCTGCTGAGCCGGGGCCGTTCTTTCCGCCCGATAAGTAAGCTTCAGCTAAACTAGGTTAGGCAACTAGGTGAACATTCTGGATCGTTAGGCTACTGACAAGACGGATCGGTACAGTGTTATACATCAGCCTTGGTCTGCTTTAGGCTAAACGTGGCCATTACCGATATTGCTAATCCATGCTGAGTCAGATTAAGTCTATTGTTGAGGCGATTACACCCCGCCTAGTTGAGATTCGCCGCCACCTCCACAGCCAGCCCGAGCTCAGTGGTCAGGAATACAAGACAGCGGCCTACGCAGCGGGGGTGCTGTCATCCTGCGGGCTGCGAGTGCAGGAGCTGGTGGGTAAAACCGGTGTGGTGGCTGAGCTACCCGGAGGTGATGACTCTAGGATCTTGGCGATTCGGGCAGATATGGATGGGTTACCCATCGCTGAACGCGTAGATTTGCCCTTCGCCTCTAGTCAATCGGGCATTATGCACGCCTGCGGCCACGATGTGCATACCACGGTGGGTCTGGGCGTGGCCATGGTGCTGGCTCAGCTAAATCTGCCCCTGCCTGGCACCACACGTTTTCTGTTTCAGCCGGCTGAAGAAACCGCCCAGGGTGCTCGCTGGATGATCGAAGACGGATTAATGGTGGGAGTGTCGGCAGTGCTGGGGCTGCACGCTTACCCCTCGGTACCTGCCCGATCCATTGGTATTCGCTACGGAGCGCTTACCGCTGCTGCCGACGATTTGGAGCTTGTAATCATAGGTGAGTCGGGTCACGGGGCGCGCCCCCACGAGGCCGTTGATGCGATCTGGATTGCCTCTCAAGTTGTCACTACCCTACAGCAGGCGATTAGCCGGACCCAGAATCCGCTTCACCCAGTTGTGCTCACTATCGGGCAGATTCAGGGCGGACGCGCTCCCAACGTGATTGCCGATCGAGTTAAACTGCTGGGTACAGTCCGATCGCTCCATCATGACGTTCGCAATCGCCTGCCCCAGTGGATTGAGTCAATTGTGGCAGGGGTGTGTCAACCCTACGGCGCTAAGTACGAGATCAGCTATCGCCGGGGCGTGCCCTCGGTGCTGAACGACCCTGCCCTCACTGAGCTTACCGCCCGCTGCGCTAGCGAAGCCTTGGGCAGCGAGTATCTTCAGATTATCCACGAGCCCTCGCTAGGGGCCGAAGACTTTTCGCTATACCTAGAGCATGCCCCCGGCACCATGTTTCGTCTGGGAGTAGGTTTCACCGATCGCCCCGTCAACTATCCACTGCACCATCCTAAGTTTGAGGTAGACGAATCTGCGATCGCGGCCGGAGTGTTGACCATGGCCTACTCTAGCTACTGCTACTGGCAGCTACCTAACCCTTGAGGAGGCCAGAGAGCCCTACTACTATCTACAGGCCTGGGTTAGCGCGGTTCAGGACTGAGTTCACCCTAAGGCCAAAACTCCTATAGACTGATTCATTTGGGTGCGAAACCCGGAGGATAACCGTTGTCAACCCCAATTCCTATCTATCTCGTCCAGGCTGATTTCTTCAAAGATCACCCCGATAGCCAGGCTTGGGCCCAGGCCACTGGCTTTAAGGCTGAGCCCAGCGCCGTTTGCCTGGTGCCAGGAAGCGAGGGTACATTGGCGAAGGTTTTGGTTGGTAGACCTGAGCCAGTCAATACCTGGGCTTTGGGCAGTCTGCCCAAAACCCTGCCGCCAAACACCTATAGCCTAGCCGATGACTGGTCGCCCGAAATGGCTACCAAGCTCTGGCTAGGCTGGGAGCTAGGCCGCTACAGCTTTACCCAGTACAAGCGCCAGTCGCCTAAGGATATGGCCGATCTGGTGCCTCCCCAAGGGGCCAATGCGGATTACGTTCAGACCACCGCCGCCGCTACCAGCCTGGTGCGCGATCTGGTGACGACTCCAGCTGGTGATATGGGGCCGGAGCAGCTTGAGGCAGCTGCTCAAAAACTGTGCGATCGCCACGCCGCCAGTTTAACCGTTACCGCAGGCGAGAGGCTGCTGGATCAAAACTATCCTCTCATTCACGCCGTAGGTCGCGCCTGCGTCCAGCCCCCCCGGCTGCTCGACATCACCTGGGGCGACCCCGCCGCCCCCAGGGTAACGGTGGTAGGCAAAGGCGTCTGCTTCGACACAGGAGGTCTCAACGCCAAACCCTCCACCGGCATGAAGCTGATGAAGAAAGACATGGGCGGTGCCGCCAGCGCCCTGGGCCTAGCCGAGATGGTCATGGGCCTACAGCTGCCGGTACGCCTGCGAGTGCTAATCCCCGCCGTTGAAAACAGCATTGCCGGGAACGCTCTTCATCCCCTTGATGTGGTGCCTTCCCGGCGCGGGCTTACGGTAGAAGTGGGCAACACCGATGCCGAAGGTCGTCTAGTGCTTGCCGACGCTCTTTGGGAGGCCGTCTGCGAAGATCCTGCCCCTCAAATGGTGGTAGACTTTGCCACCCTTACCGGCGCTGCCCGCGTTGCCCTAGGTACTGAGCTGCCGGCCTGTTTTAGCAACCAGCCCGACCTAGCTAATACTCTGCTAGCCTGCGGTTTGGCCATGGATGATCCGCTGTGGCAGCTGCCTCTGCACCAGCCCTACCGAGCCATGCTCGACAGCTCTGTGGCCGACCTTTCCAACATCTCCAACAACTCCTACGGCGGGTCAATCACCGCCGCCCTGTTTTTGCAGGAGTTTACCCGGCCCGAAATTCCCTGGGTGCACCTCGACCTCATGGCCTGGAATGTGCGTACTCTACCCGGTCGCCCCGAAGGCGGCGAAGCCATGGGGATGCGGGCCATGTTTGAGCTGATTCAGCAGTTCCTAAAACTCTAGCCGATCGCGATACAGCCCCTTGACTAGATTATCGAGCTGCTCGTCGGGGCAGCAGTCGATCAGGATGTAGAAGGCCTCTAGCAGCTTTGCGGCGCTGTCGCCCATCAGCGGGCTGAGGCCCCACACGTCCTGCACCCAGTCTTGGGGAGCGGTGGCGTCAAAAATCATTCGCTCTAGCAGCTGCTTGGCCTCGGATTTAGAAATAGACATGAAGTTCTAGGG
>JBARUP010000665.1:0-2994 GCA_049645805.1 Nodosilinea sp. | reverse complement strand
ACCTAGAAGAGATTCGCTCGCTAGCACTAGTTGTCGGTTGGCAGCTTGCCGTCATCGACTCCAGGGGTTAGAGTCTTGGCGTTTTGAGGATATATCTCGGCCATGTTCTTCACGGCGTTAGCGGATTCTTTGGCAATGCGCTTGAGCTGTTCGCCAGGTTGACCTTCTAGGGCTTCATTTTCAGCTTCCCACTGGCCCATGGTGCGAGGCCGACCAACCTCCCCTGCTGGAGGTAAATCACTGTTGGTGTAGACTTGCCCACGAGTGCCTTGCTGCGCATCTACGCCACTTGCGGCCAAGACAACAATAACTGCCGAGCAAACGACCGCAAACTGCTTCCAGTGAAAGCGATGTAGTACTTTCTTAAATGTCGCAAAGATACCTTTCATTATCAATTACCTAACGATCTACTTAACAAATGATAGAGCGGCAAGCGTTTACTCGCCTGACTCACAAACTAAATAACTCTCTAAAAAACCTCATCGTTCGAAGGGAGTATCTTGGCCAGCGCTGGGGTTGGGATTGGTCAAGTGATAGGCCCCATTGAACGGCTCTGGCATATGTGTATCTTGAACGCTAGGAGAATTTTTATTGTTGTATTGTTCCACAGGTGATGGCTAAGCCGCTTAGCAGCGCGTGAACCAAACTGCGTGTAGCTGATCCGCCCCTCCGCTCTACCTATCGCAGCCAATCTAGCTGAGACTCTATGCAACTTTCTCACCGATTCCAGATTCAGAATCTGCGGGGTGATCTGTTCGGCGGCTTGACCGCTGCTATTGTGGCCCTACCGCTGGCGCTGGCCTTTGGGGTCGCCTCTGGAGCCGGGGCGATCGCAGGTCTCTACGGAGCTATTTTCACCGGTTTTTTCGCCGCCCTGTTTGGGGGCACGCCCTCCCAGGTGTCGGGGCCAACCGGCCCTATGACCGTGGTTATGGCCACGGTTTTCACCAAGCTCGTCGCCGACAACCCCGACGGCATGGCCATGGCCTTCACGGCGGTCATGCTGAGCGGGGTATTTCAGATTTTGTTTGGGGTGCTGCGCCTGGGACGCTTCATCACCCTGATGCCCTATACCGTCATCTCTGGCTTCATGTCGGGCATCGGGGTGATCATCGTCGTCCTTCAGATTGCACCCCTGCTGGGCTATCCGGCACAGAGCGGTGTGCTTCCCGCGCTGCGAGCCCTGCCAGAGGCTCTGGCCAACCCTGAGCCCACAGCGGCGGGGCTAGGTGTGCTGACCCTGGCGATCGTTTTTGGCTGGCGGGGGCGGCTAGCGCGGATTGTGCCTTCTCCCCTAGTAGCGCTAATTGTCTGCACCGCGCTGTCAATGCTGGTGTTTGCTAACAGCGACGTGGCTCGGATTGGCGAAATTCCCCAGGGGCTGCCCCAGATTCAGTGGCCCCGGCTGACTCTCGCTCAGCTGCGAGATATTGTGGGCTACGGCCTGATGCTGGCTACCCTGGGGGCGATCGACTCTCTGCTGACCTCTTTAGTGGCCGACAATCTCACCCGCACTCAGCACGACTCTGAGCAGGAACTCATCGGTCAGGGGATCGGTAACCTGCTGTCGGGCTTATTTGGCGGCCTGCCGGGAGCTGGGGCTACCATGCGCACAGTAATTAATGTGCAGGCCGGGGGGCGCACTCCTCTCTCGGGGATGGTTCATGCGCTGGTGCTGCTGTGTATTGTGCTGTGGGCCGGGGGGATCACGGCCCAGATTCCCCACGCGGTGCTGGCCGGGATTCTAATTAAGGTGGGTCTGCACATTATTGACTGGGAATTTCTCTGGCAAATCTGCCAGGTGTCGCTGCGGGCAACGGTAGTGACCTATGGGGTGCTGATTCTGACTGTGTTTGTCGATCTGATTACTGCTGTGGTGGTGGGGGCCTTTGTGGCCAATATGCTCACCATTCAGCGGCTGACCAGTTTGCAGATCGATAAGGTCCGGGCTGTGACCCATCCTGACGACGATGCGAAAGTGGTGCTGACGGCAGCAGAACGAGACTTACTAGCCCAGGCCCAGGGGCGGGCGCTCTTAATTCAGATGAGTGGCCCCATGAGCTACGGCGCAGCCCGCACTATCTCATTTCACATGGGCCGAGACTACGACGCGCTAATTTTGGATATGAGCGCTGTGCCTCTGCTTGGAGTAACGGCGTCGTTAACGATTGGTAATGAGGTGAAAGCCGCCAGCAGGCAGCGGCGGGGGGAGATCTTCATCGTGGGGGCCACGGGCCAGGTGGAGGAAAGGCTGCGGCGGTTCCGTGTGCAAAATACCCTGCCAGCGGGCAACTTTTTGCCCACCTGCCATCAGGCGCTAGAGCAAGCGTTATCCATCCTAGCGATGGACCACATACCTACTACGCATTCTCACAACCCGGTGCAGGCTTAGGGGAGAGAAGGCAGAAGGCGAATCTCTTAGCAAGGCTTGCCTGAACGGTTTGAACCTTGATCTGATAGGACACTGTGATCTTTGCTCTTGCAAACCAATCGCCATCACTGGCTGCTGAGCCACAGCACCACGGGTAGGGTAAAGACGCTAAGAAACGTTGAGAGCACGATGGTTCGGGCGACGCGGGTGCGATCGCCCCCCAGCTCCGTCACCCAAATTAGCGAGTTCACCGCCACGGGCATGGCCGCCTGCAAGACCACCACCTGCCGGTCGAGCCCTTGTAAACCCAACCCTGTGCCGACACCGTAGGCCAGCAGCGGCGACACAAACAACCGCAGCCCGGCCCCCAGCAGCTCGTAGCGACCAAACACCAGCTGAGTATTGGCCAGCTGTATTCCTAGCGTCAGCAGCGCTAGGGGAATTGCTCCTGCCCCCAGCAGCGCCATGCTCCGCTCAATGGGCACCGGAAAACTACTCCCGGTAGCCTGGAGACCAATGCCGATCATCGCGGCCCAAAACACCGGCAGGCGCAGGGTAAAGTTAACCCCGGCTCGCACTCCTGCTCCCTTCAGCACAATGGGAAAAACGCTGGCAATCATGAC
>JBARUP010000664.1:0-3431 GCA_049645805.1 Nodosilinea sp. | reverse complement strand
GGTTTTTCCCTCCCATTGTGACTAAGGCCGACGCTCGCAAGGTTGCCGATCAGGGCTTTTGGGCCGCTATTGTGGTCACCATGATTACGGTGGTCTTCGCGACTGTGGCTAGCATCCTTGGCCCCATTGAAGATGTGCCAATCAACGCTTGGTCCTTCATCGATGCCGGGATTTTTGTTGCCCTTGGGCTGGGCATTCGCAAGCGATCGCGGGTAGCCGCCGTGGCGGCCTTGGCGTTGTACTGGCTAAATCGAATCTACTTTTGGTCAGTCGTTGGGTTCGAACCTGACGAAGTCAGCGGCCTTTGGATGGTAGTTCTGCTGTCAGTTGCTTTCGCCAACGGTATTCGCGGCACGTTTGCCCACCACCGTTTGGCCAAGCAGCCCGAGGTTGATGGTTAATGGCTTTTCCTTTATCGCCGCTGGTATCGACTCCCCGCAACCAGCGGCGATTCTGCCTTTCTACAAACCTTTTTTCTGAGACGACTGAACTTATTTACCCGGCACCTTGCTGCTAATTGAGAAAGATACAATCGGTTGTGCTGACCTATCCCTGTGCTTCGCTAAACTGAATGCATTCGCCGCACTGGTCTTTGCCTATGTCTGGCCCCACGACAGAAACCCTTCAGCCTCAGCCGGCGCAGGCCGCACCCCAAAATATAATCTTCCCGCCGGGCGACCTTTACAGCGACGAATCCCCCTTCGAGATCCCTAGTAAAGATCGCAAGTTCTGCGCCTAGGTCATTACTCAAAAAAACAGCATGACTCACACCAGTGCAACGCTCCCTAGCCTGTCCCAGCGAATGGCCCTGATGAAGGGCTGGACCACCGAGGTCGTCATTGACGCTCCGCCGCACACCGTATGGGAGCAGGTCACTGACTTTGCCAGCTATTCTGACTGGAATCCGTTTGTGCTGCAAGCCGAGGCCCAGTTTGAGGTCGGGCGAACTATTCGCTTTCTAGAAGATCTCAAACAGTTTGGCCAGCACTGGATTACGGCTAAATTTCTCGCCATTGACCCACCCCACTCGTTTGTTTGGCAAGGTCATTTTGCTGCACCGTTTCTATTCACCGTTCGCCATATCTTTGAGGTTGAAGCCATTGGCGAAGCTCAAACTCGGTTCCGCCAGATGCATCAGAACTCTGGCCTGCTGATTTCCTTGCTGGCCTGGCGCGGAGTCTACTGGGTCAGCCGTCAGGGGTATCTTGCCTTTGATCAGGCGCTCAAAGCCCGGTGTGAGGGGTAAGTCAGGGGCCGTATCAGCCTCGGAACGCTGAGGGCTATGCCGGAGCGGCGCTGTGGTTTGCTCCCAATACCGAAACCGACGCCGAGGTGGTCGGAGAACTGCTGCAGGGGTGCCTGCTCGAAACCGATCAACCCGATGCGTTTGCCGTCCTTGAACAGATGGATCACCACCATCTCCACTATCCTCACTGGTACCTATCCTTTCTGGGGGTAGACCCCAAACATCGGAGTCAGGGACACGGTTCTGAGCTGTTGAGTATTGTGCTCGATCAGTGCGATCGCAGGGGCCTGCCCGCCTATCTAGAATCGTCTAATCCCGAGAACGTCCCCTTCTACCAGCGTCACGGCTTTGAAGTAATTGGCACAATTCAGGCTGGGTCATCGCCTCGATTCTCCCCATGCTGCGTCAGCTAAGGGAATCCTAGGGCAGACTGATTTGCACAGCCCGGCCCCGTCTACGTCAGCACCCAGGTGTCCTTAGCGCCGCCCCCCTGGGATGAGTTCACCACCAGCTGACCCTTTTGCAGCGCTACCCGGGTCAGCCCGCCCGGATGCACATAGATCTCGTCTCCCTGGTGCAGCACGTAGGGCCGCAGATCTGTGTGCCGTCCCTCGATGCCGCCCTCTACCACCGTAGGAATCTGCGATAGATACACCGTCGGCTGGGCCATGTATTCCCTGGGCTTCTCGCGAATCTTTTGGGCAAACGCCTGCCGCTCTTCGGCGGTGGAGTTTACCCCCACCAGCATGTCGTCGCCCCCCTCGGCGCTCGCCGCCTTTACCACCAGCTCCTCTAGATGGTCGAGCACATACTCGCGATCGTCGTCTCGCCAGCACAGGTAGGTGGGCACGTTGGGCAGCAGCGGCTCTTCGCCTAAGTAAAAGCGAATCATATCCGGCACGTAGGCATAGATTACCTTGTCGTCTCCGACTCCTGCGCCGATCGCATTGACCAGAGTCAGCTTGCCCTGCTGACACAGCTCGATTAGGGCGGCAACGCTGTCAGGATAGTCCTCACCCAGATTCAGTTTGGCAAACATCTCTGTGTCACCGCGCCGGTACACCACGTCGAGCCGCTGCGGGCCGTCGTCAGTACGGTAGCAGAGGTAGCCGTCTGCCATCGTCACGTCCTCCGGGTTAAGGAGGGCAATGCCCATTTGCTCAGCCAGCAGCTGATGCTCAAAGTAGGCAGAGCTGTGGGGGCCGGGGGACAGCAGGGCCAGGCTGCTATCGGGTTTTGGCGCAACTGAGTCCATCACGGCCTTGAGCTGCTGGGCGTAATTATCCACCGGCTGAGGGGCAAATTTTGCCAGTAGCTCGGGCAGCACTCGCTCCATGGCAATGCGGTTTTTCAGTACGTAGGCGATGCCAGAGGGAACGCGCAGGTTATCTTCCAGCACGCACCAGTTGCCGTCGCCGTCGCGCACCAGGTCAATGCCGCTGATGTGGCACCAGATGCCTTTGGGCGGCTGCATGCCCATGCACTGGGGCCGAAACCGCAGCGCCGACTCAACCACATCGCGGGGAATTACGCCCTCGTGGATGACCCGCTGGTCGCTATAAACGTCGGCGCAAAACATATTCAGCGCCGTGACCCGCTGCTTCAGGCCCGCCGTCAGAGTTTGCCACTCCTTGGCGGCAATCACCCGAGGAACGGGGTCGAAGGGCAGCACCCGCTCTTCTCCCTCAAAGCTGAAGGTAGCCCCTAGCTCCTCTAAAACGACCTCCAGCTTGTCCTTGACCTCAGACATATCCTGAGACGGCAGCGCCTGAAACCATCTCAGAATCGGCGCTAGCTCTGGGCGCAGCTCCCCCGCTGCGGAAAAATACTCGTCGTAGAAGCTTTGGGGATCGTAGGCGTCAAAGTTCATTGTGTAGTGGTCAGGTGAGGTGGCTTGAGAAAGTGAATTGTGGGCAGGGCTCCGCAGGAGAGGTTTTGTCAGCGCCAACACCGTACCAGGCTCAATGTCTCGCCGATTGTTACACAAACCACATTGTGTGAACATCCGGATTCAGACCGCTGAGCTGAGCAGCAATGGCGGCCAAGGGGTAGTGGCTTTGGAAGTGATGGCCTACGGCACAGGGGTTCGCTAGCGGCTAGCGCGATCGCCCGGCAGCAGGGTGCAAGGGCCTCATTGTCTCTGATGTTACCTGCGCTCCGATCCGCTTACTTGTCAGGTCTAGTG
>JBARUP010000663.1:0-1690 GCA_049645805.1 Nodosilinea sp. | reverse complement strand
GCCGTAGCCTGCGTCGCCACCTGGTCAGTGGGGGGCAGGGTCGATGGCCCCAGCCGCACTCCGTTAAAGGTCAATCGTTCAAAATTGCCTAGCTCAAAGGGGCGATCGAGGCTTTTTTCGAGCGCCGCTTCCACCCTAGGAATCAGCTGAGCATCAATGAGGTCGTCACCCCAGACTAGAGCCGCAGCGCCGCCCGCTAGGGCTATTCCTCCCAGCCCGGCCCCCACCTTAAGCAAAGTCGGCACAAGCTGACCGTAACGTCTGTCGTGGTCAGGGTTGGGAGGCGGGCTGCTGGGCTGAGTCATAGGAATGTTTAGGCTGTGGCTAGTAGGGGTCGACCCTAACCAAAGACATATAGACCCTACAGATGATTAGCTCAATAGGCAAGCTCCAGGTAGGCAAAATCGTGAGAACGGTTCTTATACGGTGCTTACATAGGAGCCATCGAGCGAGCTTGCCAATCGACCGTATCATACGAATCATAGAGAGGCGTTTCCGGAACGGCCTAGGAACGTTCTAAGCCCGTATCCATCTCGCCGAGCCTCCCTTGGGAGTGGGTATAGTCTGCTGCTGAAGCCCCCTAGCTGGGTGTGGCGCGGCAAAACTGGCTACTCTGTCGCCGGTAGCCTCACTGTCTACAGTCCCTAAATCTATATTTCCTAAACCGGGTGAAAGAAAAACGCCGCTCCTAGAATCACGAAGGTAGACAGCAGCAGCACCCCTTCCAGCCAGTTTGAGCGGCCATCTAGGCTGATCAAGTTGGCAAACGATACCGCAATCACTACGGCAATTACCTCAAACAGGCCAAAGTTAAGGTCCATGGGCTGGCCAATGAAGTAGCCAACGATGACCAAAATTGGTGCCACCAGCAGGGCGACCAGCAGGCTTGACCCCATTGCGATCGAGACAGCCAGATCCATATTGTTCTTAACCGCAACTCGGACAGCGGTGGCGTACTCTGCCGCACCGCCGACTAGAGGCAGCAAAATGACCCCTGTAAATAGCGAAGTAAACCCCAGGCTGTCAGCGGCCTCTTCTACGGCACCCACAAAAATTTCAGACTCAACCGCAACTCCAATCGTGGCTGCCACCAAAACCCCTAGCCAAAGCCACACGTTGGGTTTTTCAGTGTCATCGTGTTCTGAATCTTCTAAGTCGGTAACGCCCACATCGTACAAATAGCTGTGGGTCTTAAGCGAAAACACTAGCGTCAGTCCGTAGACAACAATCAGCACCGCCGCCACCGTTAGCGAAAGGCGCTCAATGGTTTCTGGCTCAACGATGTTTGACGTATTAATCACCATAGCAGGCAGCACAATCGCTACTACCGCCAGACTCATGGTGGAGCCATTCATGCGAACCACGGTTTGGTTAAAGGTTTGCTCTTTGTAGCGCAGCCCACCAAAGAACATCGCCAGCCCCAGCACCAGCAGCAGGTTGGCCAACAGCGCCCCCGTGATGCTGGCCTTAACAATGTCAATCAGCCCCGATTTGAGGGCCACTAGAGCAATGATAAGCTCTGTAGCGTTGCCAAACACGGCATTAACGAGGCCGCCAACAGTAGGGCCTGTTACCACGGCTAGCTCTTCAGTCGCCGTGCTGAGCCAGAGAGCCAAAGGCACAATTGCCGCCGCTGATAGCCCGAACACTGTCAGGGCTCCCCATTCAAGTCTTTCTGCCAAGATTGAGA
>JBARUP010000662.1:0-5565 GCA_049645805.1 Nodosilinea sp. | reverse complement strand
CACCGTGACCCAGTGGCCCGCCGAGTTGAGCTGCGCCGCCGCCGACAACCCAGCAGGGCCAGAGCCGATGACGGCGACTTTCTTGCCGGTGCGCTTAGCGGGTGGGGTGGGGGTAATCCAGCCCGATTCCCAGCCTTTTTCAGCGATGGAGTACTCGATATTTTTGATGGTGACCGGGGGGCTGGTGATGCCCAGCACGCAGGAACCCTCGCAGGGGGCGGGGCAGACGCGCCCGGTGAACTCGGGGAAGTTGTTGGTCTTGTGCAAGCGCTCTAGGGCTTCTTCCCACAGGCCCCGGTAGACCAGGTCGTTCCACTCGGGAATCAGGTTGCTGATCGGGCAGCCGCTGGCCATGCCGCTGATGGTCATGCCGGTGTGGCAGAAGGGAGTGCCGCAGTCCATGCAGCGCGCTCCCTGGGTGCGAAGGCTCTCCTCCGGCATAGGCAGGTGAAACTCGTCCCAGTTGCGAATGCGATCGGACGGGGTGACGTCTTGAGCCACTTCCCGCAGGTATTCCATAAAGCCGGTCGGTTTTCCCATGGTGGTTGTCCTAAAAGAATGGTGGATTGGGGTACGGGTAGGATGGGCAAAGCCTGCGTACCCATCACAGAAAAGTCTTGGCGTTGATGGGCACGGTCTATCGACCTTGCCCATCCTACGGGCTACGAATTTGAGGATTGGTAGGGTGCATTCGCGAAGCAATGCACCATGACGCAAGTTTCTCGCGTGGTGCATTGCGGCTCGGAGGCGCAATCTGGGGTGATTGGCCAGGGGGGGTGAGCCGCGAATGCACCCTACGGTTAGCTCCCCCCAATGCGGGCGACGTCGCGGGCGTTTTCTTCAAACGCTGCCGTCAGAGCATCGTCGCCGGTTAGCCCATCGGCCAGGGCTTTTTGAATGTGCTGGAGCACTCGCTTGTAGTCGCGGGGCATCACCTTGACAAACTTGGTGACAGTGCTGTCCCAATCTTCCAGCAGCTTGAACCCGCGCTTGCTCTCGGTATAGTCGACGTGGCGCTGGATCAGCTCTTGCAGATCGCGAATTTCTTCGGGATCTTCTAGCTGCTCTAGATCCACCATTTCGGTGTTGCAGCGGGTGGCGAAATCTCCGTGCTGGTCAAACACGTAGGCAATGCCGCCGCTCATGCCTGCCGCAAAGTTGCGCCCGGTCACCCCCAGCACGATCGCCCTGCCGCCGGTCATGTATTCGCAGGCGTGGTCGCCGACCCCTTCTACAACAGCGGTTACCCCAGAGTTGCGAACGCAGAACCGCTCGCCCGCCAGCCCGCGAATGAAGGCTTCGCCGCCGGTAGCGCCATAAAAGGCGACGTTGCCGGTGATGATGTTTTCCGCAGTCACAAAGGTGGACTGCTTGGGCGGGTAGACAATTAATTTGCCGCCGCTCAGGCCCTTGCCCAGGTAGTCGTTAGCTTCGCCCTCTAGCTCTAGCGTCACGCCCTTAGGCACAAAAGCTCCAAAGCTCTGGCCAGCGCTACCCTGGAAGTGGAGGTGAACGGTGTCTTCGGGCAGCCCCTCCCAGTGGCGCTTGGTGATTTCGTTGCCGAGAATGGTGCCCACGACGCGATTGACATTTCTAATTGGCAAGGTAGCGGTGACCTTCTCACCTCTCGCGATCGCAGGTTCACACAAATCCAGCAGGGTAGTGATATCCAGAGACTTGTCTAGTCCATGATCTTGGGCCATTTGGCAGTACCGCCCCACCTCTGGCCCCACCTCTGGCTGGTGGAGAATGGGGGAGAGATCGAGCCCTTTGGCTTTCCAGTGCTCAATCGCCGCCTTTGGCTCCAGCACGTCGGTGCGGCCTACCATCTCGTCCAGGGTGCGGAAACCAAGCTCGGCCATCAGCTCGCGCATATCCTGAGCGATGAACTGCATAAAGTTGACTACGTGGTCGGGGTCGCCCATAAAGTGCTTGCGCAGCTCAGGGTCTTGGGTGGCAACGCCAACGGGGCAGGTGTTCATGTGGCAGACTCGCATCATGATGCAGCCCATAGAGACCAGGGGTGCGGTAGAGAAGCCAAATTCTTCGGCCCCCAGCAGCGCGGCAATGACCACGTCGCGCCCGGTTTTCATTTGGCCATCGGTTTCAACCACCACGCGGCTGCGCAGGTTGTTCATCACCAGGGTTTGATGGGTTTCGGCCAGGCCCAGCTCCCAGGGCAGACCGGCGTGTTTGATTGAGGTCTGCGGCGAGGCCCCGGTGCCGCCGTCGAATCCGGCGATTAAGATCACGTCGGCGTGGGCCTTGGCGACCCCGGCGGCGATGGTGCCAACGCCCACCTCGGACACCAGCTTGACGTTGACTCGGGCCTCGCGGTTGGCATTTTTAAGATCGTGGATCAGCTCTGCTAGGTCTTCAATGGAGTAGATGTCGTGGTGGGGCGGCGGCGAGATCAGGCCAACGCCGGGGGTGGAGTAGCGCACCTTGGCAATCCAGGGGTAGACTTTGCGGCCAGGCAGCTGGCCCCCTTCGCCCGGTTTGGCCCCCTGGGCCATTTTGATTTGCAGCTCTTTGGCCTGGCTCAGGTAGAGACTGGTGACGCCGAAGCGACCGGAGGCCACCTGCTTGATGGCGCTGTTTTTAGAGTCGCCCTTGTCGTTGGTCCAGGTGTAGCGTTCGGGGTCTTCGCCGCCCTCGCCCGTGTTCGATCTGCCGCCCAGGCGGTTCATCGCGATCGCCAGCGACTCGTGGGCTTCTTTCGAAATCGACCCGTAGCTCATCGCCCCGGTTTTGAATCGACGGGTGATGGCCTCGACTGGCTCAACCTCATCTAGAGAGATCGGCTCGCGCGGCTTAAACTGAAGCAGGTCGCGCAGACGGAACATCTGCTTTTCCTGCTGGTTAACCAGGGCGGCGTAGCGCTTATAGGCGTCGTAGTCATCCGTTCTCACCGCTTTTTGCAGGCTGTGAATAATTTCGGGGCTAAACAGGTGGGCTTCGCCTTCTTTGCGCCACTGGTAGTCGCCGCCGACATCAAGGGTAAGATGCTCAGCGGGGCGATCGGGAAAGGCGTGGCGGTGCCGTCTGAGGGCTTCTTCAGCCACTACCGCTAGACCAACGCCCTGGATGCGGGAGGCGGTCCAGGTGAAGTACTGGTCGATCAGCTGCTGGTTGAGACCCAGAGCCTCAAAGATCTGCGCCCCGCGATAGCTCTGAATGGTAGAAATACCAATCTTAGAGGCGATCTTAATCACCCCCTTGGTGACAGCCTTGATGAAGTTCTGGCAGGCTTTCTCTAGCTCCATGGGCGGCAGCAGCTGGTCGGCGATCATGCCCTCAATGGTGTCAAACACCAGGTAAGGGTTGACCGCGCCGCAGCCGTAGCCAACCAGGGTGGCAAAGTGGTGCACCTCACGGGGTTCGCCCGACTCCAGCACTAGGCCCACGCGGGTGCGCGACCCGTTGCGGATCAGGTGGTGGTGCAGCCCCGCGACGGCCAGCAGGGCGGGGATGGCGGCGTGGTCTGGGTCAAGGGTGCGATCGCTCAAAATAATCAGGCTGGTGCCGTGGGCGATCGCCTCATCTGCTGCCGCAAAAATATCGTTCAGGGCGACTTCTAGCCCCACCTCGCCCTGGGCAGCGTCAAACACAATGGGCAGCGTTACCGAGGGGAACCCCTGAGCCCCCGCCCCTTTCAGCTTCGCCAGCTCGACATTGGTAATAATTGGGGTCTTGAGGTTGATCAGGTGGCAGCTCTCGGGCTCGGGCTTAAGCAGGTTGCGCTCGCTGCCGATAGTGGTGTCTGCCGAGGTGATAATCGCCTCGCGAATCGAGTCGATGGGCGGGTTAGTGACCTGGGCAAACAGCTGGTGGAAGTAGTCGTACAGCAGCCGAGGCTTATTAGAGAGCACGGGCAGCGGCGTGTCGGTACCCATCGCGCCGATCGCCTCCACGCCATTCTCGGCCATCGGTTTCAGCAGCAGGCGCAGTTCCTCAAAGGTGTACCCAAAAGCGGTTTGACGGATGGATAGGGGCACAGGGTTGGGTAGGGGCAAATGGTCATTTGCCCCTACGGGGTTTGTGCCATTGCCGTTTAACCTTACAGGGTCTGCTGCCTCCGGCAGATCCACTAGCTTCACTAGGTGCTGATCGAGCCACTCCCGGTAGGGGTTTTCCGTAGCAATTTCCTGCTTGATCTCTTCATCGGCCACAATTCGGCCTTCTTCCATATTGACCAGGAACATGCGACCGGGCTCAAGCCGCCCTTTGTAGGCCACGTTCTCGGGCTCAACCGGCAGCACGCCTGCCTCAGAGGCCATAATCACCAGGTCATCCTTGGTGACGGTGTAGCGGGAGGGGCGCAGACCGTTGCGATCGAGCACCGCGCCCATCATGGTGCCATCGGTAAAAGCGATCGAGGCGGGGCCATCCCAGGGCTCCATGAGGCAGGCGTGGTATTCGTAAAAGGCCTTTTTCTCGGCGCTCATCGACTCGTGGGCGGTCCACGGCTCAGGGATCATCATCATCACCGCGTGGGGCAGCGATCGCCCGGCCAGAGTCATTAGCTCTAGAGTGTTATCGAAGATGCCCGAGTCGCTGCCGTCTTTGTTGATTAGCGGCTTGGCTCGCTCTAGGTCGTCGCCAAACAGGGCCGACTCAAACATCGACTGACGAGCGTACATCCAGTTGATGTTGCCGCGCAGAGTGTTAATCTCGCCGTTGTGGGCCACGTAGCGATAGGGGTGAGCCCGCTCCCAGCTGGGAAAGGTGTTGGTGCTAAATCGCGAGTGCACCAGGGCCAGAGCGCTCTCCAAGTCGCTATCGGCCAGGTCAGGGAAGTATAGCCCTACCTGCTCTGGCGTCAGCATGCCCTTGTAGACCACCGTACGGCACGACAGACTGGTGGCATACCAGTAGGGGTCAACCCCGGTGGGGCGAATAGCGGAGTGGGCTCGCTTGCGAATGATGTAGAGCTTGCGCTCAAAGGTCTGGTCGTCGGCTACATCCGCAGAGCGCTGAATAAATACCTGCTGCATAAACGGCTCGCTCGCCTTTGCAGTTTCGCCCAGAGAGCTGTTGTCGGTGGGTACCTCGCGCCAGCCCAGCACTCGCTGTCCTTCTTCTTGGGCAACTCGCTCAAACAGGCGGCGGCTTTTAGCGCGATCGCCCGCGTCCGGCGACGAGAAAAAGCATCCTACCCCGTAGTGCCCCGGCGCGGGCAGCGCTATGCCCTCTGCCGCCGCCACCTTAGTCATGAACCGATGGGGCATTTGCAGCAGAATACCCGCTCCATCGCCTGTGTTGGCCTCGGCTCCAACCGCACCCCGGTGGGCTAAATTGACTAAAATCGTCAGGCCCTGATCAACAATACTGTGGGACTGAGCACCCTTCATATGAACAATAAAGCCAACACCACAGGCATCATGCTCGTACTGCGGATGGTAAAGACCTTGGGCCTGGGGCGGTTGAATTAGGGTCATTGATTTATCGGACAAAACGATGGAACTCAAGCAGGGAATAAGCATAGACCATGCCTACTCATTTTGAGATCAGGCACAAGCTGCTGACCAGTCTCTTAAGAAAATGATCAGATCGGCAATTGCA
>JBARUP010000661.1:0-3392 GCA_049645805.1 Nodosilinea sp. | reverse complement strand
GCGCGGTGGTGGCCAATAACACCAGCATTGCCACTACCGACCTCGACGCCAACCTTTTTGCTACGGGTACCGGGGCGCTACAGGTCGTAGATTTTCCTCAGCTCAGCGCCAACAACAACAATACGTTCAGTCAGGTCAACAACGCTGGGGCCACTGCTGGTACCGCTGGCGTATCGCCCTGCTCCTAGCTAAACTCATCAAGCCTGATATTTAGGGCCGTGAGTGCTTCCGGTTGCCTCGAAGAAAACTCGATCAGCTTGCTGCGCAATGCCTTTAGCCCAACAGTACAAACATAGCTATCAAAGACAATGGTGGTGACGACGAACGTAGAGCTTAGACGTACCTATGCAAAATGCACGTGTCTAGTACGGTTAGTTTGGGCTTTCAATCCGCGCGAGTCCAGGACAGCTGACTGGAGATAACCGTTCATTGAGCTTCGTTTCCGGGGTATCTACCTTCCTTTCTCTTTTTATCTGACTAATCAATACGTAATGCCGTGTTCATAGAAGCTGCTGTCTCAATCGCTGGACGCAGGATGCAGCTGAATGCTGATACGGGCTTGGGTAGGGATACACAGTCATGCACCCGACCAGTGAGACGGAAGAATTAATTTGCACCTAATCCAAAAATCCTTGGGAAAAATGCTTGTCACCTGTTTAAGGGTATAGAGCTGGTCAAGGGTTATGTCTCTCGTGTTTGGGATTCTAGTTTTTAAAGATTCAGAGTATCCTTTGTTCTGAGAACAAGCCTTCAAACCTGTCCGCACAAGCTGGTTAGCTAGACAATGTATTTGATTATTATTGGTGCTGAAGCTGAAGGTCAGCGACTTGTCGAAATTGCGGTTGACCAGAATCACGAAGTAACGCTGATTACGAAAGAGGAAGACAGAGCCCGCGACGTTCTAAAAAAGAGCGACATTCGGGTCTTGCTTGGCACAATCGCCGATGACGGCATTCTCGAAGAGGCTGAAGTGGGGCGCGCCGACGCGATTATTGCCGCCACCCACGACGACGCTCAAAACCTGATGGCCATGGTTTTAGCCCAGGCCCACAATGTCAAAGGTCGAATTAGCCTGATTAATCAAACGTCTCATAGCTCAATTTTTGAACAGCTAGGGGTTCGAACTGTCAGCGACCCGGCTAGCGTTATCGCCCGCCAGCTCTACGATTACCTCACCTAAGGTCTGCCCTCATGTCTATTCAGCTGCGGGCTATCAGCCGTGACCTCAGTCGCTTTTTGCTGATACCGGTGGGGATGGCGCTCTGCTCGCTGCCGATCGCGATCGTTACTCAGGAGTGGTTTACGATTATTCCCTTTTTAGTCACGTTGCTGAGCGCAGGTGGGCTCAGCTTGATTCTTCAGCGTTTGTCTCAGAATGCATCGGACTCATCGCTGCGGCAGATCGTAACATGTGTTGCTCTAGGATGGGGCATTATCTCTGCGATAGGAGCACTGCCCCTGTGGCTGACAGCGCTGATGCTGGGTGCCGATGCCCCACCTGTAGTCGAAACCTTTGGCAACCCCCTTAACGCTTTGTTCGAAGGGTTCTCGGGTTTCACCAGCGCTGGTTTGACTATGGTTATTCATCCCAGTGAACTACCAATATCCCTACAGTGGTGGCGTTCGTTCATTCAGTGGGTGGGCGGCGTTGGCGTGATCGTCCTGGCGATCGCACTGATGGAGCCGTCTCAGGAGCAGTACGTGCTCTACCAAGCCGAGGGGCGTCAGTCCCAGCTGCGTTTAACGATTACTAGAACCGTACGGCGCATTTGGGTGATCTACAGTGGCTACACAGTTTTTGGAATTTTTCTGTTCCGCATTTTTGGCATGAGCTGGTGGGAAGCGCTTAACCACAGCATGACGGCGATCGCGACGGGGGGCTTCAGCATTACCGACGGCAGTATGGGCGGCTACAGCGCTCCTCTCAAACTGGCGATTATGGTGATCATGATCTGTGGAGCAGTTTCGTTTAGCATGCACGACCAGCTGCTGACCCGGCGGCGACTGTCTGTCCTGTGGCGCGATCGCCAGCATTTTCTCCTGCTGTTCCTTTTAGTGATCGGCTCCGTCATCGTGGCGATCGACCACTACACCTTTACTGGCCAGTTCGCCTGGGTTGACAGTGCCTTTCAGTGGGTATCTGCCCTCACCACCTGCGGGTTTAGCAGCGATAGTATTCAGTTTTGGAGCAGCAGCAACAAGATTCTGCTGAGCATCGCTATGGTGCTGGGGGGAGCGGCAGGCTCTACCGTAGGCGGCATCAAACTAGACCGCGTGCTGGCGCTGATCGAATCTATAAGCTGGCGCTTTCGGCGATCGGGCCTCTCACCTCGCGAAACAACCCTGCGGTGGATCAACGGTCAGCCCCTCAAACCCGATCAGGCCAGTCGTCAAATCGAAGATGCTGTAGCTTTAGCGCTCCTGTGGCTGCTGAGCGTCATTGTGGGAGTACTTGTTTTAATGCGGTACGTGCCTGCCGAGTATGATCTCAGCGACGTAATTTTTGAGGTCACCTCAGCTCTAGGCGCGGCGGGTCTCTCGGTAGGCATTACCGGCCCCTCGCTGCACTGGATGGGCAAAAGCTCGATTATTGCCCTGATGTGGATGGGGCGGCTGGAGATTGTTCCCGTGCTGATGCTGCTGTATGCTCCCTGGGTCTACCTACTTAAAGCCACTCGCTTCTAGCAGTGATTGTCGGTACTGCCCTTGTTTACCCTCAGCTAATCAAGATGCGAACGGTTTTGACGTTGTCTTCAACAGAAATATCGATTGTCTTAGGAGCCGATTGCGACAGCACGCTAATGTCACCGCTGGGTTCTAGACTGGCCCGCCCAACTTGATCGAGCTCGGTCAGGCTGCTTGAGGAGCGCACAACCGACCTCAAATCGCGCGCTGTGAGATGAGAAGTTTTGAGCGCTCTGTAGTTGAGCTGACCATCTTTGATCAGCAGTCGCGATTCACCTTTGATCCAGGGCTCTAGGAATGGCAAATGAAAGGCCAGCGCCGCCATTAGCCAGTGCATACCGACCAGCGTCAGGCCCGCCGCCAGAGTAGGAAAAAACGGCGCGGAACCATTAATAGCCCGGCTTAGAGTTGCGCCTAGGGTAATGCTGAGAATAATATCGATCGCCGCGTATTTACCCGCAAAGCGACGATTGCCCACCACCCTAACCATCATCAGCGTAACGATATAGACCGCCACTGCGCGGACGCAGATTTGCTCAACGGAAAGGGGGGAGGTGTCTAAGCCCAGCAAACTACTCATCAACTGGTGGAGAGAGCTCTGCATTAGTTGACCTCAAGGACGCCTATGGTCATCATCATAGCTAGATGCTGTGCTCCGGAGCAGTGTGCTTAGACACCACGCCAGCAGAGGATCTCAAAGCCCAGGG
>JBARUP010000660.1:0-5472 GCA_049645805.1 Nodosilinea sp. | reverse complement strand
GGCCTGGCCGTCTTTGACTTCGCCGACTAGAACTTCAGTGGCAACACCAACAAACAGGCCGTTATCGAGCACGCCGGGAATGTTGTTGATCGTTTTCTCTAGGCCGGCCGGATCGTCGATCGCATCAAATTTCACATCCAAAATCATGTTGCCCTGGTCGGTAATCACCGGGCCGTCTTTTTTGATGCCCATGCGCAGATCGGGTTTGCCCCCCAGGGCTTCTAGGGCCTTAGTAACCGGAGTGACGGCTAGGGGCATCACTTCTACCGGCAGGGCAAAGGTGGTGCCCAGCTTGTCCACCAGCTTCGAGCTATCAACCACAACAATGAACTCTTTAGCCAAGGAGTCGACAACTTTTTCGCGGGTGTGGGCCGCGCCGCCGCCCTTGACTAGATTCATTTGGGGGTCTACTTCGTCGGCCCCGTCGATGGCCAAGGCAATTTCATCGCCTTCATCCAGCGTAGTGAGGGGAATGCCGTGCTGCTTAGCCAGCACCGACGCCTGAAAGGAAGTGGGCACGCCTTTAATATTGCTGATTTCGCCGCTGGCCAGCCGTTCGCCAATGAACTGAATGGCAAAGGCGGTGGTAGACCCGGTGCCTAGCCCCACTACCGTATTAGACTGCACTCGCGCCGCCGCCTGGCGACCAACTTCCTGCTTCATTAGCTTGACAGGATCCATTTCCGCCATGGTAATTCCTTTGCACATCACTGCATTTTCGGTCTCTAGCATGACCTAAACCGGTACGGCTGCATAGAGCACCGCCTTTATCGATAGCTGGAAAAAGCCAGCTTAAGCTTTGCCCTAGACCGATACCGGTTGTGAAGGAAGGTCGTGGAGGCCGTGCTAAATTTCGGAATGATTCTGGATAATCTAGCGATCTCCTGTTCAGCGCTCTCAGCTCAGTCAATCCTGAGTCTGAACTCAGCCGGTCTTCAACCTGAGATCCTACAATAGCCAACGCTCTAACCAGGTAGTGAGGAAATTTATGGCAAGCTCTCCTAGTGAAGCCCTAGCGCTCTTGAAAGCGACTAGCCGCACCTTCTACATCCCCATTAGTCATCTTCCCCCTGGCCTACAAGAAGCTGTGGCAGCGGCCTATCTCTGCATGCGGGCCATTGATCAAATTGAAGACGATCCCAATCTCGACGTAGCTGTTAAAACTAAGCTTCTAAGGACGATTAGCCTGAATCTACAGTCGGGGACCGATGTATCCTCGGTGGCCAGCTTCGCTGAAGGGCTAGCCCCCTACCAGGACCGGCTTGAGGAGGTCACCCTGCGGCTGGGGGAATGGGCCTTGCTGGCTCCAGATACGATTGCCCCCCGCATCTGGGATGCTACCGCCGCCATGGCCGATCGCATGGCCTACTGGGCCGAATATAACTGGACTATTCACACCGAAGCCGATCTCGACCGCTACACCTTTAGCGTGGCTGGGGCAGTGGGGCTGATGCTATCTGACCTGTGGGCCTGGCACGACGGTACCCAAACCAGCCGCAGCGAGTCTCTGGGCTTTGGTCGGGGCCTACAGTCGGTCAATATTCTGCGCAACCACCTGGAAGATCAAGGCCGGGGAGTTGATTTCTTTCCGGCGGGCTGGGTCGCTGATGACATGCAGCACTATGCTCGGCGCAATCTCGCCCTGGCTGATGCCTACACTAACGCTCTGCCCTGCGGCCCCGCCCGCGACTTTTGCAGCGTGCCCCTAGCCCTGGCCCACGGCACCCTCGACGCCCTCGCCCAGGGCAAAGAAAAGCTTACTCGCCTGGACGTGATGACTATTCTTGGCAAGCTAAAGCTGAGTGGAGCAGTAGGCTAGGGTGTTCTGGCGTTCGATTTAGCATTGGATTTGATGTATTCGATCTGGCCGTAGCTGAGTTTGATTAAGCGATCGGCTAGATGAAAGTAATGGTCGTCATGGCTAATGACAACTACGGTTTTGCCCTGGCTGGTAAGGTCGCGCAGAAACTCGGTGTAGAACAGCTCTCGAAAGTGAGGATCTTGGTCGGCAGCCCATTCGTCAAACAGGTAGATAGGGCGATTCTCGACGTAGGCGGTGAGCAGCGCCAGCCGCTTGCGCTGCCCCTGAGATAGATCGATGGTAGAAAATCGCCCGCCTTCAATGCGAACCTTTTGGTCGAGCTGGAGCTGTTGCAGATAGGTTTGCAGCGCGGGCTGAGCTGACGATAGTCCCAGCAGCCGTTCAAACAGGTAAAAGTCAGCAAATATGGTCGAGAAGTGCTGCTGATACCAGCGGCGGTTTTGGGGTGTGATGGCCTGTCCGGCTAGGCGAATGTGTCCGCCTGTGGGCCAGTACAGCCCGGTGATGAGCTTGGCCAGAGTCGATTTACCGCTGCCGTTGCCGCCAATTAGAAAGACCAGCTCCCCCGGATACAGGGTGAGGTTGAGGGGGCCAAGGGTAAACTCTTGCTCATCGTCGCTGCTGCGGTAGGTGTGGGTGAGGTTAACCAACTCCAGGGTCTGCCAGCGAGTCGCCGGAGCAGGCAGTGGCGCAGCTGAGGCGGAAGGTAGGGATAGCCCCAAAGTTTGAATGGTCTCAACGGCAATGCTGGCCTGACCCAAGACCGGTAGCTTAGCGACGATGCTCTCCATCGGCCCCAGCAAAAAGGTAAAGGTAAGGGCGTAGCCAAAGCGGGTTTGGGCATCGACGCTGACCCAGCTGGGCAGCACAAACAGCACCAGCCCCACCGCAAAAAAGTAAATTAGCTTGCCCCAGCTGTCGAGCACGGCAAACAGGCTCAGCCCCCGGCGGCTGTAGTGGCGAAACTGGCGGGCGGTGGCTTCTAAGTCGGCGGTGAGAAAGTCGTGCTGGCGATCGCTGTGCAGCTTGAGTTCCTTAACGCCCTGCACCAAAGTGCGAAAGTGCTGAAACAGCTGGTCCTGGCGATCGCGCGCCAGCCCTAGCCAAACCCGACCCAGGCGCAGCAGCAGCCCGCAGGTGAGGCCAGCCACCAGAGCCAGCACCAGCACCAGCACCAGCACCTGCCACGACAGCCAGGCAATGTAGACCATACACCCCGCCACTACCGCCAGGTTGACGCACACCACCGGCAGCACCGACACCGCCGTCGAAATCGCCTGAATGTCTTCGGTAAGCACGGCCAACAGGCGGGGCAGGCCCACCCGCTCAAGCTGGCTCAGCTCGGTGGCCAGAATCTGCCGACTGAGACGCATCTGGAGCGTGAAGACGGCCCGCTGGGACAGGTCTACCAGCACCACCCGCGACACAATCCCGGTGATAAGGGCAACGGTGACCAGCAGCCCAAAGGCCCACAGCGTGGTCGTAGCGACGGCGTTGGTGAACAGGGTGAGGCTAATAACGGCAATTAGCCCAGCGCTACAGGCTCCGCTCAAAAAGCCTGTGACCAGGGCAATAGCCACCACCCGCCACGACGACCGCAGCAAAAAAGTCAGCAGAGTCATGCCTAGCGAGCTGCCCCAAAGACCGCCCCCAGCGATCGGGTAATGTTTTGCGGCTGCATGGCATCGAGGGCGGCGGTTGGTTCGTAGCCGCAGTGCACCATACAGTCAGCGCACTGTGGATTGCCGCTCTTGCGCCCGTAGCGTTCCCAGTCGGTGTTGTCGAGCAGTTCCTGGAAGGTTTTGTAGTAGCCTTCATTCAGCAAGTAGCAGGGCTTTTGCCAGCCCAGCACGCTGTAGCTGGGGCTGCCCCAGGGAGTGCACTCGTAGTCTTTCTCCCCAACCAGAAAATCCAGGAACAAGGGATTGTGGTTAAACGACCAGGCATTTTGCCCTGCCCTGAAGGGGGCCAAGATTTCTCGGAACAGCGATCGCGTCTGCTCCTGGCGCAAAAAGTGATCTTGATCGGGAGCCCACTCATAGCTGTAGCCCGGCGACACCATCATGCCGTCGATGCCCAAATCCGTCAGCAGATCGAATAGAGACTGAATATCCTTCGGGTCGGTGCCCTCAAAGATGGTGGTGTTGGTGGTAACTCGAAACCCCTTGGCTTTGGCTACTTTAATGGCGCTGATGGCCTTGTCAAACACACCATCGCGATCGACGCACTTGTCGTGCAGCTCTTGGGGGCCGTCCATGTGCACGCTGAAAGTCAGGTAGGGCGAGGGGCGAAACTTGTGCAGGCTCTTTTCGAGCAGAATGCCGTTGGTGCAGAGGTAGACAAACTTTTTGCGGGCCACCAGCCCCTCAACAATCGCGTCAATTTGAGGGTGCAGCAGCGGCTCTCCCCCCGGAATTGACACTACGGGTGCGCCGCACTCCTCCGCAGCCCGGAAGCAGTCTTCTGGAGAAAGGTTTTGCCTGAGGATTTCTGCCGGATGCTGAATCTTGCCGCAGCCGGGACAGGCTAGATTACACCGAAACAAGGGCTCTAGCATGAGCACCAGCGGAAACTTCTTGCGCCCTCGCAGCCGCTGAGTCACCAAATACTGACCTACGGACAACGCCTGCTGAAGATGGATTGCCATAGGGCCTGATTCCTCACGTCGATAAAACTGCACTGCCTGCTGGCCAGATAGTTTAGACCATAACAGATTGACTCAGCTCTAGGATGAGTAGACGGTGAGCCAGGCAGTGTCGCGGTCCGGCCTACTGACTCCGGCTCAGCTTTTGCCAGCCGTCTTCTAACAGGGTATACAGCACCGGCACCACCACTAAACTCAGCAGCGTTGAGGTGATCAACCCGCCAATGATGGCAACGGCCATGGGCTGCCGCAGCTCTGCCCCGGCTCCCAGACCCAGGGCAATGGGCAGCATGCCTAAAACCGTTGAGGCCGTGGTCATGAGAATGGGTCGCAGCCGCACCTGGCCGGTGGCCTGGATGGCGCGATCGCGCTTAAACCCGGCCCGGCGCAGCTGGTTGATATAGTCCATCAGCAGCAGGGCGTTTTTGTCGAGCAGGCCCAGCAAAAACAGCAGCCCGATCACCGAGATCATGCCAAAGTCGCTCTGGGTAATCAGCAGCGCCAGCATAGACCCTACCAGAGCAAAGGGGAGCGAGAGCCCCACTACGGCAGGTTCGAGCAGCCGCCCAAAGGGCACCAGCAGCACCGCGATCATGCAGGCCGCCCCTAGGCCTAGGGTGAAGCCAAAGCTGCCCAGCACCTCGTTGAGCCGGGCCGAATCGCCGCCCAGATCAAGGCTGACGCCGGCGGGAATGACATTATTAGCGATCGCTACCACCTGGTCGGTAGCCTGGCCCAGCGCCTGCCCAGCGCTGAGGTTGGCGGTGACGTAGGCGACCCGCTGCCCGCTGCGGCGGTGGATCTCGGTCTGGCCGTTATCCTCACCGCCTGTGATCGAGACATCCACAAAACCGGGTAGGGCTTCGACCTGATCTTTGATGGCGATCGCCGCCTGGGTAAGCGAGTCCAAATTGTCCCCGACCAGCACCACTTGCAGGGGCTTTTCACCCCCTGTATCGATAAACTGCAAATCTTCAACGCTAGTAGTCACCCCTGGGAATTCAGG
>JBARUP010000659.1:0-6008 GCA_049645805.1 Nodosilinea sp. | reverse complement strand
ACACTTTAGCCAAATCAAAACTAAGATCCGCAACCTAGAGTTTCTAAAGCTGGCCCTTAACGATCTGGGCACCGATTGGAAGACTGGCCCTTGCGATGTGCGCGGCTACCAGGGCCAAACTCAGTCTGCAGAAGTAGTGATTACCCAAGACAACGGCTACGACATTGGTTTTCGGTGCAACCCCGAAACCAGCGACTACGAGCTGGTAGCCGATCTGCAATACTGGCAGCAGCCGCTGACGGTTGAAGGCTTCTTAAGCCAGGTCACCCAGCGCTACGCCTACAACACGGTGGTTGAAGAAACGTCTCGCCAGGGCTTTCAGCTGTCTGAAGAGCAGGTTCGTGAAGACGGCTCTGTGCGGCTAGTGGTGCAGCGCTGGAACGGCTAATATTCTAGCCTTCTGAACTCTGAGAGGGGCTAGGAAGCCCCTTTCTTTGTATTGGTCTTTGGTTAAGCGACCTAAAGCAAAATCGGCACAACCTAATGACACACTCCGACGGGCAATTTGATGCAACGGGCCTTGAGCCAGAGCTAGGCGGCAGCCTGCGGCAGTCTAGCGATCGCACCGGCCTTGAGCCTGAGCTGGGCGGTCAGTTTCGCCAGCGGGGCATCTACGTTGACGAAATTACCTGCATTGGCTGCAAGCACTGCGCCCACGTAGCCCGCAACACCTTTTATATCGAGCCTGACTATGGCAGGTCGCGGGTTTACCGCCAGGACGGTGATTCTGAAGAAATCGTTCAGGAGGCCATCGACACCTGCCCGGTAGACTGCATTCACTGGCTTGACTACACCGAAGTCAAAGAGCTAGAAAGCGATCGCAAACACCAGGTTATCCCTGTCGTTGGGTTCCCCGTTGACAAAGCCATGTCAACCCTGCTCACGCGCAGGGCCAAGCGCAAGAACCAGCGATCGCAGCAGTCCTAAGGAGTCACGTCCTGCTGAGGCCCTACTATCACCGCCCCAGACGGCAGAAACTGCACCTCTACCGTAGTGACCTGGTCTCTGGCCATACCTAAAACCGTGGTGCCGGGCAGAGGTAGGGTCGGGGTGTTTTGGTAGGCTGCGGAGACTTCACTAAGCGGTTCCAAAGACCTTACGGTGCCGTCTGGCTCGATGGTAAGACTGTAGCGCAGGGGTGTGGCCAGGTCGGCTGGCGATCGCCACTGCTCCTGAAGGGCTTGCTCTAGGGCAGCAGCCCACTCCACGTTAGAGTTAGCACTAGCGGCAGCAGGTGGGCCTGCATCAAAGGCTTCAGGGCTGGCCGGAGCAGATTCAAGGGGAGCGGTGGGTACCGACTCAGCAGCTGGGTCCGGGCCGACAGTCGGGGGCACAGCGCGCGCGCCCGACTGGGGCGGCGGCTCGGGTGTTGGCTGTGAGGCAGCCTGGGGCTGTCTGGCGGGTGCTGGCGCACCCGCCGTCTGAGCAGGGGCGTTGGGCGCGGCGTCTGCTGATGTTTCCCCTTGAGCGGTTGGCGTAGTCGGTATCGGGGTAGCGGGCGGTGCTGGTACTCTGCCTGTTCCTGGGGCGAGTTCTGTAGACTCAGCCCTATCTTCGCCGGGGCCAGAGTCAGAGTCCTGTGAAGGGCTCTGGCGGTTGTTAGGTAGACCGTCTATAGGTTCAGACTCAGCCGTTTGCGGCTGGGGCGACAGTACCACCGGGTTGGGGGACGTCGTCAGAAGCTGATTGCCCAGCAGGGCCGCGATGCTTACCGCCGCCGCCGACCCTAGCCAAAGCGGCAGTTTAGGTTGCCGTCGAGCCTTAAGCAGCGCATTGGGCATAAGCTGAAGATTGCTGTCAGCCTGCTCTAGGGCATCGGCTAGATCAGACAGCTGTAGCGTCGAGATCGTAATTATCCAAGGTGGCTCTGGGGGGATAGCCAGAGTTAGCTGATGACGGACTAAGCCTAAAGATTGTAGAGAGCTACCCTCGTTAGAAACAGTAGCTCCGGCAGTCAGTGACTCAGCGCTGAGATAGCGCTGCACGTAGGTCTGTACCAAATCATTCAGAACCGAAAACTGTGGCTCTCGACCGCTAAGCTCAAAGATCGCGGTCTGACTAGGCGCTACACCAGGGGTTTCAGTAGCATCGCTCTCGTACACTTTGAGATCAAAGCGCGATCGCCCCAGCACCGGACGACCCGTGACCTGACTCAGGGGCGAAAGCTCTCCCACCAGCCGCAGGGTACAGCTGCCCGCTGCATAGTCATAGGAAGAAACAGTGGCGATCGCGGCCATAGAACTCAGCTTACTAATGCTCCCCTAGTCCAAAATCTAATCTCCTCACTCCCCCGCTCTCTCCAGCAGCGCTCCCCACAGCTTGCGGCTGCCGCCAGCCCCGCTGTAGAACAGTAAATCTACCAGCAGCTTGAGCCCCAGGGCGGTGAGTTCATCAGTAGTGGCGGTTTGGTCACCCTCCATGCGCTCTTGGTAGGCGTTGCTAAAGGCGTCGAGATAGTCACCGAGCTGGGCGGTGCGGTGGGGGGCCTGGTTTTGGGCCAGCGCCTTTTCTAGTCGGGCTACGGCCTGGCGGATAGTATTGCGGTGGGCGATCGCTAAATGACAGCTCACCAGCACTAGAGCGCGGGCTTCGTCAACATCCAGCTTTTTGCGGCCCTGCCCCTTGCGCAGGGGGCTAGCCTGGCGCAGCCGCCACAAATTGACGCGATCGCTCAGCAAGTCCGACACCTCCAGCGCCTCAGCCGCCGCTAGCATCGCCTCAGACCCCAGGCCCGTCAGGGCCTCTAGAGCCAGTAGCACCAGGTCAAGCTGCGCTTTGATACTGCTCAACTGCCGCGGGGTAGGCGGCGGTTGAGCTAGATTGTGCTCGCTGAGGGAAGACGGTTCCACCGTAGCTGCCCAAGTTCTAAAGTAAGGGATTGGGCTAATTGTGGCACGGGGGTTGCAGTTCTTGAAACGAGTTTGGGCACAGTGAGCACAATCACTCTGTCGTACCCGTGCGCCACTGGCTGCTCTAGATGTGGCTGTAGCGGTCAACTCGCTGCTTTAGAGCTGTCCTAGTCTCAAAAAATCCTGCGTGTGCTGCCAAATATCGGCTTCTACATCAGCCAGGGCGTGGTCGCTGGGTAGTTCTACCAGGCGCGCCCAGGGGCGACTGGCAGTATAGGCGCGGCTGGCCTCTATAGATATGGTTTCATCCCTCGCGCCGTGGAGAATGAGGGTGGGGATATCGGTATTGAGGTCGTCGTCGCTGTAGCCCTGGGCATCGGTGATGAAGCCGTGGTGGAGAGGCAGCGGGCGCTGTTCGGCGTAGTGGTAAATAGGCAGCGTGCCCTCGGTGCGCCAGGCTTCGAGCCGATCAGAGCCGAGGCGAGGCAGCCACTGGGCGAGGAAATCAAAGGCGGGAGCCAGCAGCACCAGCTTTTTAACCCCTGTGATGCTGAGCTGCTGGGCCACCCAGGCGGCGGTAAGCCCCCCGAGGCTAGAGCCAATCAGCACAACGGGCTCGGGCTGGGCTAGAACGAGGGCGCTAATCTGCTGAATCTGGCGGCTGAGGGTGAGGTAGGTAAAGTCGCCCTGGTTGAGGTCAGGGATCACCAAATCTAGCCCCAGGGCCGCAAACCGCGATCGCATGGCCTGGGCTTTTTTAGACCGGGGGCTAGAGGCGAAGCCGTGGAGGTAGAAGTAACAAGCCATAGGAAAGTGGAAAAGGCAAATAGCGCTGAAGGGATAAACCCCTAAAGGTATGATATTAAACGGCCTGCTACCTCTCTATCCGCTGGCTAGTGGGCGCTGCTCACCCCCATCAAACCCATACCCCTCAACCGCTATGACGTCTTCCTATCGCATTACCCTGCTGCCCGGCGACGGCATCGGTCCCGAAATTATGGCCGTTGCCGTAGACGTGCTTAAAACCGTGGGCGGTCAGATGAATCTAGCCTTTGAGTTTGAGGAAGCGCTGATTGGTGGGGCGGCTATTGACGAAACTGGAGAACCGCTGCCCGAAGCCACCCTAAAAACCTGCAAGGCCAGCGACGCAGTGCTGCTGGCGGCAATCGGCGGCTACAAATGGGATACCCTCCCCCGCTACCAGCGGCCCGAAACCGGCCTGCTGGGCCTGCGGGCGGGGCTAGAGCTGTTTGCTAACCTGCGCCCGGCCACCGTTTTGCCCCAGCTAATTAATGCGTCTTCGCTCAAGCGGGAGGTCGTAGAGGGGGTCGATATCATGGTGGTGCGCGAGCTCACCGGGGGCATTTACTTTGGCAGCCCCAAAGGTATTTTTGAGGCCGAAACAGGCCAGAAACGGGGGGTCAACACTATGGCCTATACCGATAGCGAAATCGATCGCATTGGCAAAGTTGCTTTTGAGACTGCCCAAAAGCGCCAGGGTCAGCTGTGCTCGGTGGATAAGGCCAACGTGCTAGAGGTGTCGCAGCTGTGGCGCGATCGCATTATCGCCTTATCTACCGACTACCCCAGCGTCGCTCTCACCCACATGTACGTCGACAACGCCGCCATGCAGCTGATTCGCTGGCCCAAGCAGTTTGACACCATTGTGACCGGCAACCTGTTTGGCGATATTTTGTCCGATGCCGCTGCCATGCTCACCGGCAGTATTGGCATGCTGCCCTCGGCTAGCCTCGGAGCCAGCGGGCCTGGGGTCTACGAACCCGTCCACGGGTCGGCCCCCGATATTGCTGGGCAAGATAAGGCTAATCCTCTAGCTCAGGTGCTCAGCGCCGCTATGATGCTGCGCTACGGCCTTGATCAGCCCGTTGCTGCCGATCGCATTGAGCAAGCCGTGACAATAGTTTTAGATCAGGGTTATCGAACTGGCGATATCATGGCAGAAAACATGACCCAGGCGGGCTGCAAGGCCATGGGCGAAGCCCTGCTGCGCGCCCTTGGGTAAAGTTCCTTCTAGAAGCCCTTCTAGAGTTTGCTGCCCCTGGAAAGATCGAGTTAGAGTCTGTTCATAAGCGCACAGGTGAGCCGTGTACGGTCTACAGCAACCCCCTTCTTCAAGCCAGTCTCAGCTACCCGAGGCTAGCGCCCCGCCTACGCTCCTCAACCCGGCTCTGCTGAAATCAGCTCGACAAATTTACCGCACCTATTACGAAGTGCATCCTGAAGATGTGCAGCGGCCCATCGGTATTGCCATCAGCACGAAAACCCGGCGGGGCAAGCTCATCTTCGGCGGTCGCCCCGTGCTGCTACCTACCGAGTGCTTTGTTCCCATCAGCCAGATCGAGCCGGGGCTGCACTAGCAGAGCCAAGGCAAAACCGATGGCAAGTATTGACAGAGGTTTGTAGCAGACGCTGTCTACCCTATTTTGGCTGTCTATACTAATCAGAACGCTGCCAGACTCAGCCTAAAAGGCGCGTGTAGCTGACAACAGCCCAAATCACCATGCCAAGAAAAGCTCAGCGATCGCCCAATGCTCAGTACCCAACCTGTTGCGCCAAGGCTAATACCTATTCTGAAGGATACCCAATAGCCCTTCCTCAGCCTAGACTGAAGGGCAATAGCTAGACTAAAGGACACAAACCAGCCTGCCTCAAGCTCAGACTAAAGTTTTTGACTAGCCAGAGGAGCTTACGTGAGCGCGCTTAAAGAAGAGTTTTTTGCTCAGTACGTCAGCATAGTTCAGGCTCGTCTAGAGTCGCTTTACCAACAGGCCCAGCAGTTTCCCGCCAATCATTCGCTACAGTTGTTTGTCGCACTAGAGGAACTGCGCTTCGCTGTAGAAGAGCTTCACCACGCCGAAGAAGAGATCTTACTTCAGAATGAGCAGCTAACCGTGGCTCAGCAGCAGGCTGAAGTTGAGCGACAGCGCTACCAAGACCTGTTTGAGTTTGCCCCCGATGGCTACCTCGTGACTGACCTCAAGGGCGTAGTGCAAGAGGCCAACTATGCTTCAGTAATACTGCTAAATATTGAGCAAGAGTTTTTGATCGGTAAGCCCCTGGTTGCCTGTGTTGCTCAGCCCGCTCGGGCTGGTTTTCTCGCCCTGCTGGCTCAGCTTCAAACAGCTCGTCGAATTCAGG
>JBARUP010000658.1:0-6289 GCA_049645805.1 Nodosilinea sp. | reverse complement strand
CTGTAATGCACATTGGCGGCTGGTACGACCCCTACCTGCGAGGCGACCTGCGTTTATATCAGCAGATGACCGCCCAGAGTCGTTCTCGTCAGGAGCTGTGGATTGGTCCCTGGGGGCATCTACCCTGGGGACGCCGGGTGGGAGCCGTAGACTTTGGCCCCGAGGCAGACAGCCCCATCGATCGCCTACAGCTGCGCTGGTTTGACCATTTTTTAAAGGAGCAGCCCGCTGCCTCAGCGCCGCCGATTCAGCTATTTGTGATGGGGCTAAACCAGTGGCAGGGGCGCGATCGCTGGCCCACTGACCCTGGCGACTCTCTCTATCTCGCAAGTACGGGCCTAGCGGGAATGCGCTGGGACGACGGCATTCTCAGCTCTCAGGTGCCCTCACCAGAGGACGCGCCCTGGCTAGAGGATGTCATTGTGCACGACCCTTGGCGACCAGTGCCATCTGTGGGCGGCCACTGCGGTCTGCCACCCGGCCCCTTTGATCGAGCCGCTGTCGACAGCCGCACCGATGTTCTGACTTACACAACCGATTGCTTGCCAAAGCAGCTGACCCTAGTCGGGACTCCCACCGCTGTCCTGTACTGTCGGGCCGATGCCCCTAGCTTCGATCTCAGCGTGGTGCTGTCTGAGGTGTACAGCGACGGTCGAGTGATGAATCTTACTCAGAGCCACTGCCGGGCTAGCTGCGATGTGGCTAATCCCAGTCCTCAAAAGGTTACGCTAGCCCTACACCCCACCGCGTGTGTTCTAGCCGCTGGCCATCGGCTGCGGCTGAGCGTAGCGGCGGCGTGCTTCCCGGCCTACGCGCTCAATAGCGGCACCGGCGCTAGAGTGGGAGACTGTCCACAAATGGACCATCGGATCATCACTCTAGCAGTTGCCCACGGGGCTCAATACCTGTCATGCATCCAGCTGCCGGGCCAATAGAGCGGGACAGTACCAGGCCAATAGAGTGGTAAAGGAGGCTGATAGCTATCTTTATCAAAGCTTTAGGCAGCATTTCGAAGCAGGGGATCTTGGACGTGCCCTGTCACCTAAGACGTAAAGAATAAAAAAATCGGCTTCCCAGAGGAAGCCGGTTCGGGTAATACTAAATCTTTAAACGTTGTTCTCTCAGCCTGGAAGAAATCACCAGAAGCAAGGCGCTTTGGACAGCGCTAGCAGCAGACAATTTTTTCCGTAGAGGGCTCTCACCTCCTCCGTCTCTCATTGTAACAACAAGTACAGATTTTCATTAACACAATCTCTGCTAGTTGTGTGAGAGTTTGATAACTTTACCTGATGAGCAGATGTACTCAGTAGGTATCGCTCTCAATGCGGGGAGGGCTCGCGTGTCCATACGGTGTCTGGACCTGATCTAAAGGCTCAATCTAAGGGCCGGTTCTATTGCTCTAGCCGCCGTGGCTGCCCCCAGAGCACTGTTTCATGTTTGTAAACGACCATGCCGGGACGGGCTCCTCTGGGCTTGTAGACGTGCTTAGGCTGGGTGTAGACGACAGGCACCTGGTCGGCCTGACGGGCGCGGCTGAAGTAGGCAGCTAGATCGGCTACGTACTGCAAGTCGCGATCGCTGGGCACCTGCCCCGCCTCTAGGCGCAGCAGCACGTGGCTACCCGGAATTTCCTGGCTGTGAAACCAGAGATCGTAGTCGGTGGCCACCGTTGATATCAGCAGATCGTTTTGGCGATTGTTGCGTCCGACCAAAACCGGCAAGCCTTCAGGAGTCTGCCAGTGACGAAATGCCTCAGTCTTTCCTTGCTTAGCGTCAGGGCGATAGTCGGGCGAGGCCATGTAGCCCTGCTGAATTAGCTCATTGCGAATGTCGATTAGAGCCTCAAGGTCGGCTGCGTCATCGTAGGTGGGGGTTTGGCTGAAAGCTGCCTCCACCTGCTCTAGGTAGGCAAGCTCCGCCTGTACCGCTGCTAGCAGCGGAGCAACGGCGTTCTTGGCGCGCTTCAGCTTTTGGTGCTGCTTGTAGAGGCGCTGAGCCTGCTGAATCGCGGTTTTGTCTGGGTCAACGGAGATGGTGGTGGGTTCACCATCAAAGTCATCAACGCTAAGCCGGGTATCACCGGGCTGCCACCGATGGCTGTAGGCCATCAGTAAATCGGCCTGCTGACGGTACTGGTCGGCCCCGGCTGACTGGTCGAGGCGCTGCTCAAAGGTGCTGGCCTTTTGCCGTAGTTTGTCGAGCACCCCTTTGAGCTTCTGCTGAATCTGGTTTTTGATGCGATCGAACTGCTGTAGGTTCAGCTCGCGGCTGTAGTACTCGTTGAGTAGGGCATGCACGTCTGCCACTGGGGCAACCGCCTCCCAGTCGAGCATGGTATACCCCCCTTCGACCCAGCCAGGATAAAACTCACCCTTCTCCAAGCAAATTAGCCAGCGCTGCCACGCCTCAAAAAGGCGATCCCAGTCGGCCTGGGCAAGGGTATCGGCGGCCTGACTGGGAGCAAGGCGAGCCGCAGCAAGCAGCGATCGCACCAGTGACGAGCTCAACCCTCCGTAGCTCTGCATCAGCATTTTCTTAAGCGTGCTGGGTACTAACGTTACCCGCTCCTGCCAGTCGGCCTGGGTTTCTTTCAGGCTCGGCAGGGTGTTCATCATTGCCGGAGGTAATACGTAGGGGTCGCCGGTTTGAATCGGTCGCACCCGCGACTGCTGATCGCTCACCTGGTGGGCGGCGGTAACGATCTGGTTTTGGGCGTTGGCCAAAATCACGTTGCTGTATTTACCCATAATCTCGACGTACAGGTGCCACTGAGGCGGGTCGCCGGGACGAGGGCCAAACTGTAAATCAAGCGCGCGCTCCCAGGGAGCCAAGGGCGCGATCGCCACTAGGGCTAGCTGATTGAGCTGGTGCTTGAGCTGCTGACTGAAAGTAAACGTGTCTTGTCCTTTAGGCGGCGCATCACCCATGTGCAGTCGCGCCGCCTGGGGATGCCACGAAAGCGTTAGCCAGCCGCGTTTGTTGAGGGTGCGTAAGCTGAGCGCCAGGGTAGTAGTATCTAGCTGCACCACAGTCTCACAGCGAGCAGGTATCCATTTATCCCGCAGGTTGTGGTATTGAGCCATCAAAGTCGTAAAGTCAACGGGCTGCACAGCATAGTCCTCCAACAAGACAAATTGGTAAGTCAGCCCGCGCACTAGATTCGCCGCAGGCCCAAGAGCGGCACAATGAGGGGCCAAGAATTCCCGAGCGAGGGTTCTAAAGGCCGCAAGATGTAGGTGAGGGAACGAAAACGCCAAAAATCTGAAGTTTTGACTGAAACTAACCCTCAGCGCTAAGGGGATTCGTTAGTATGGCAAATAATGCGGTTTGTGACTGACCTCAGCTCAAATGCAGACCTTTATGCCAAAAAACCTTGGGTTTTCCGGTTGGTGGGGACTAACCCCAGTGTCGGTACCGGAGTCTCCCGCTATCGCTCCTCTTATATTATGGACATCAAGCTGATTAATATTGGCTTTGGCAACATCGTATCGGCCAACCGGGTAATTGCCATCGTTAGCCCCGAGTCTGCTCCCATCAAGCGTGTTGTCTCCGACGCTCGTGAGCGAGGGCAGCTTGTTGATGCTACCTACGGTCGTCGCACCCGCGCCGTTATTATCACTGACTCAGGCCACACTATTTTGTCGGCAATTCAGCCTGAAACCGTAGCCCACCGCTTTGTTAGCGGCAAAGATGGCGATGCGAAGGGGTAGAGATCGTGAGAATGGGAAGGTGAATAGGTGAGTGGAGCCGTAAATTCGAGGAATTTGTGAGGGATCTGTACTGTGTTCACCGACTCCACCCGCACCACCCCCTCACCTACCCTCCTTCAAACCACTTGGTAAACTACTAGTAGGCCATTACCCTAGCTACTCCATGCCTGTTGATCGCCCTGAATCTATTGAGAAAATTGTGGCCCGCTTTCAGAAGGCCGCAGATCCTAAGCGCCGCTACGAGCAGCTGCGGTGGTTTGCCAAAAAGCTTGAGCCTCTTCCTGAAGAGGATAGAACTCCGGAGAATAAGGTGCCCGGCTGCGTGTCTCAGGTGTTTGTGACCGCTAATCTTATCGATGGCAAGGTGATCTACCAGGCCGACTCCGATGCCCAAATTACTAAGGGATTGGTAGCTCTGCTAATTAAAGCTCTAAGCGGCCTTAGCCCCGCTGAAATTATCGCCCTCAGCCCTGACTTCATCAAAGATACCCAGCTCGACGTCAGCCTTACCCCGTCGCGGGCGAATGGGTTCTACAACATTTTTAAGACCATGCAGAAAAAGGCTCAGGCCCTAGCCGATGAAGCCGCGCCGAGGACGCTGACAACCTAGGAAGCCGGGTCTGAATCGGGATTAACTGTATTAAGAGACTTAGAGAGCTTCTGACGCACTCCCGATCCTGAGCAAAGGGTATCGCCTTACATAGATCAGCTCGGGGCGGCGATCGCCCCAGCCACAGATCAATCTCCAGTATGCTAGCTAAACTTTGATAAACTTTGGATCGCAAATCAGCTCTGGCTGACCCTTGTCCCTAGTCCTATTGCTACTGGTTGGGCCTATTTCATGAGCGAGTACAGTATTTTCACCTCTGAATCGGTGTCTGAGGGCCATCCTGACAAGATGGCCGATCAGATCTCCGACGCCGTATTAGACGCCATTCTCCAAGAAGACCTGAACGCCCGCGTGGCGGTAGAAACCCTGGTGAAAACGGGTATGGCCATAATCGCTGGGGAGGTACGCACTAATACCTACGTCGATTTAGAAGATATTGTTCGTAACGTTATCTTAAGCATTGGCTACGACAGCTCCGACGTAGGGTTTGACGGCGCGTCTTGTGCGGTGCTCAACGCCATTGGCAAGCAGTCGTCAGACATTGCCGTGGGCGTTGATGAGGCCGCTGACAAAGACCTGGGAGCAGGCGACCAGGGACTAATGTTTGGCTACGCCACCAGCGAAACCGACACGCTTATGCCCGCCCCCATCTACTATGCTCATCGGCTAGTAGAACGACAGGCCCATCTGCGCAAGCAGGGCGTGCTGCCCTGGCTGCGCCCTGATGCCAAGAGCCAGGTGACGCTGCGCTACGAGAACCTGAAGCCCGTAGCGATCGAGGCGGTGGTGCTTTCAACCCAGCATGACCCCGATATTTCCCAGGCCGACATCCGCGAAGCGGTAATGGAGGAAATTATCAAGCCGGTGCTGCCTAACGCCTGGCTTCATGCCGACACCTGCTATCACATTAACCCGACTGGGCAATTCATTATTGGCGGACCGGTAGGCGACTGTGGACTAACGGGGCGCAAAATTATCGTTGATACCTACGGTGGTATGGCTCGTCACGGCGGCGGTGCCTTCTCGGGTAAAGATCCAACTAAGGTAGACCGCTCCGCTGCCTACGCCGGGCGCTATGTAGCTAAAAACATTGTAGCGGCGGGGCTGGCCGATCGCTGCGAGATTCAGGTTTCCTATGCGATCGGGGTGGCTCAGCCAACCTCAATTTCAATCAATACCTTTGGCACTGGCAAGATTGCCGATCGCGCCATCGCTGAGCTAGTGAGCAAGCATTTCGACCTGCGGCCCCAGGGGCTGATTGATATGCTTAACCTGCGGCGTCCGATCTATCAGCAAACGGCGGCCTATGGCCACTTCGGTCGTGAAAAGCCTGACTTCACCTGGGAAAAAACCGACAAGGCGGAGCTGCTCAAGGTCGCTTTATAGGCTAAGCATCAGTTGTCTTCAGGATTGATGACGGTGGTCTGGTGAGGTAAGGCTTTAGAGCTGTCGTCGGCTTCGCTCAAGGTGCTGTAGTCGTCTTTGTCGTCTTCAGTGCGGCGGCGGTTCAGCAACAGCTCCTTGAGAGGATCGCGCTTTTCTTCGGAAACGTGAATTTGAATGTTGGGCCCCGATCGCGCTAGCCGAATGACAATGCCGTCTTCTACCGGCACTTCGGTAATACGACGACCGTCAAGGTAGGTGCCGTTAGTACCAAGGCTCTTTACCGCCCAGCCGCCGTCGGTGCGATGAATTTCTACATGGTGACGCGAGACAACGGCACTGTAGAGAACGACGTTGTTATCAGTTGAGCGGCCAATACAAATCACAGGCTCTTGATCAAAGGACCAGCTTTGAACCGGTGTTTTGTGGAGAGGGTGCAAAAGCGAAAGGGTAATCACATTACTCAGTCAAAAACGATCCCTGTAGTGTTCAATCATAGAAGAGTCTGGCGAACCACGCCCCACTTTTAGCTCTGGCCGCAGCCAGCCGATAAGGCGGAATCTACTGCCTAGATAATAGTCTAGGT
>JBARUP010000657.1:0-6074 GCA_049645805.1 Nodosilinea sp. | reverse complement strand
GTTACCTCCAGGCCCGAAGGCAGCGACGATACGCCCAACAACCCAGCTGGCGACGAATGGGACGAAGCCGACAATGCCCTCACTCCTTAGCGCATCCTCCTGACAGCTGTCTTTTCCTGGCCCTTATCTTTTCCACTCCCCCACCTTTTCCTCAGAACTACATTTCTCTTCCCATGTCTCTGACCGATCGCCTCAACGGCATTAACCTTTACCTCGTTGGCATGATGGGAGCTGGCAAAAGCAGCACGGGTGCCGCCCTGGCAAAAATCCTGGGCTACCAATTTTTTGATACCGATGCGGTGGTTGAGGCTGCCGCTGGGGCGTCGATTCCCGACCTCTTTGCGGCCCAGGGCGAGCAGACCTTCCGGCAGCTTGAGACCAATACACTAGCGGAGCTTTCGGCCTATCGCCGCCTCGTGGTGGCAACGGGGGGCGGCATTGTGACCCAGCCGCTCAACTGGAGCTATCTGCACCACGGCATTGTGGTGTGGCTAGACGTGCCTTTGGCCGTGCTACAGGCTCGCTTGATAGAGCACAAGGGACGGCCGCTGCTGCAGGGACAGGACTGGCAGACTACGCTGAGGGCCCTGCTAGAGCAGCGCCATGCGCTCTACGCCCAGGCGGACGTGCGAGTAACCGTAGGTGCGGAGGATGGGGTTAGTGCGATCGCCGCCCGTACCCTAGAGCTAGTCGCAGAAAGAATTCGCTCCGAGGCTGATTCTGCCGTGCTCAATTGATACACTACTGGCAGTTTCATCGCCGCTTATTCCACCTACAGCACTATGGTTCAGTCTTCTCCGCCCATGGACAACATCAGCGCGACTGAGGCCACGCGGGTTCGCATCCTCAGCGAGGCTCTGCCCTACATTCAGCAGTTTCGGGGCCGCACGGTGGTAGTCAAATACGGCGGCGCGGCCATGAAGGATGGCCGTCTCAAGGCTGACGTAGTGCGCGACATTGTGTTTATGGCCTGCGTTGGCATTCGCCCGGTGGTCGTACACGGCGGCGGCCCAGAGATCAACATTTGGCTAGGCAAGCTGGGCATTGAGCCGCAGTTCAAAGACGGGCTGCGGGTGACCGACGCCCCCACCATGGACGTAGTGGAGATGGTGCTGGTCGGTCGAGTCAACAAAGGGCTGGTATCGCTGATCAACCAGGCAGGCGGCAAGGCCGTGGGGCTCTGCGGCGTCGACGGTAACCTGATCACGGCCCGCCCCCAGGGAGCTGAAGGAGTAGGATTTGTGGGTGAAGTCAGTGGCATCGACTCGGGCCTGCTGAAGTCCCTAGTGGAAGCGGGCTATATTCCCATTGTGTCGAGCGTGGCTAGTGATGCCACGGGGCAGGCCTACAACATCAACGCCGACACCGTAGCTGGCGAAATCGCGGCGGCCCTGGGGGCCGAAAAGCTGATTTTGCTGACCGACACCAAGGGTATCTTAGAAGACTACAAAGACCCCTCGACTCTGCTGCCCAAGCTCGATATTCAGCAGGCCCGCAGGCTAATCGACACTGGGGTGGTGGCCGGGGGCATGATCCCCAAGGTGAACTGCTGCGTGCGATCGCTAGCTCAGGGAGTTGGCGCGGCTCACATTCTTGATGGCCGGGTGCCCCACGCCCTGCTGCTCGAAATTTTTAGCGACCTGGGTATCGGTTCGATGATTGTGGCGTCGGAGTTTAGGGAGTAGAAGCCAGCGCCTAAGCGAGCCAGGTCGGCTCAACTTAGGTATCAGAGGGCCAGTTAAAGCCTCGGGTGCGCAAGATGTGTCGCCCGCGCTGACGCGCTAGCTTTTGCAGGTCGATGCTGCGATCGGTTTCGTCAACGATTTCCCCGGTCAGTACTTCCAGCACGTCTTCGAGGGTAACGACTCCCGACACGCCGCCGTATTCATCAACCACTACGGCTAGGTGCTCGCGGGCGGTTTGAAAGTCTTGCAGCAGCTTGTCAGCCCGCTCAGATTCAGATACAAAGCGCACCGGACGAGCTACTCGGCTCAGCAGCTGATGCCCTTGACCCCGAATGAGGGCGGTGAGCAGCTCGTTTTTGAGCACCAGCCCCACAATGCGATCGATGTCGCTGTCGCTAACTAGAATGCGGCTGTGCTGCGAATTGAGAATCTGAGCCTCGGCCTCGGCAATGGTGAGATCGCCAGACAGGTGGGTAACCGCCACGCGCGGGGTCATGATATCGACCGATTTCATGTCGTTGAGGCGAAAGACCCGGCGAATCATCTCGGCTTCGTCGGCTTCAATAATGCCTTCCTGATGGCCGATGGTGGCCAGCAGCTTAATTTCGGCTTCATCGGTGCTGGGGCGAGCCCCCTGGTTTGTTACAGGTGCGGTAATTTTCTCCAGCAGCAGCACCACCGGGATGAACAGCCAGGTCAGCCACTGCACCGGTATCGCCAGGGCTAGCGCAATGGGAATCGCGTAGCGTTCCGCTAAGATCTTGGGAAAAATTTCGCCAAACAGAATTACCAGCAGGGTCAGCAGGCCCGTAAATGCTCCCAGCAGAGCGTCGTTGAAGAGATTTGCGGCAATGCCCCCAATTAGAACGCTGCCGACGATGTTGAACAGGTTGTTGAGAATAACAATGGTGGCAATGGGGCGGTTGATCTTCTGCCGAATTGTTAGCAGCGCAATGGCAGCCGGCTGCTTAGACTCGGCCAGCTGCCTGGCTTTGAGCACCGGCACCGAGAGCAGCGAGGCCTCGCTACCCGAGCACAGTGCGGAGCCGATGAGCATAATGAGAATGGCGATCGCAAGATTCAGCATGGGAGGGTTGGCAGCAAACGAAATCGTTGGAGGGGACGCTGGTATGATTCATCTACTATGATCCATTAACGAGATTAATCACCATCTCGCTACCTCTAGTTCGGCGTGGCCTTAGCAGTATGCTGTAGGAGTGTGCTTCAGGCCAAGACCAAGCTGGATCAAAAAGAACGCCCTGGCCCTGATCGTCCGCCTGAATGACCTAATGAGCGACACCATTCTTAACGTTAAGCACCTCACGGTTCACTTTGAGGTCGACGACCAGCAGATTCAGGCTGTCAACGACATTTCATTTCAGGTCAAGCGAGGGCAGACCCTGGGGATTGTAGGCGAGTCAGGCTCGGGCAAGTCGGTGACCTCGCTGGCGGTGATGGGGCTGGTGCCTAGCCCACCAGGCAAGGTAGTAAACGGCGAGGTCTGGTTTGATGATGGCCCCAACGGCCCAATTGACCTCTGCACCCTAAGTGAGACGCAGCTGCAGGCCTACCGGGGCGGGCGCGTGTCGATGATCTTTCAGGAGCCGATGAGCTCGCTCAACCCGGTATACACCGTTGGTTTTCAAATGGTGGAGGCGATTCGCCAGCACCAGGATATTTCTAAAGCAGCGGCCCGTCAGCAGGCGATCGCTAGGCTGCAAGAGGTGCAGCTGCTGCCCGCCAGCGCCGATCTGGCGGACACCGTCAAAGCCGAAAACCCCCGCCTCGACGACGACTCGCTCCAGGCAGAGGTCAGCCGTCGGCAGCAGACCATTCTCGATCGCTATCCCCACGAGCTGTCGGGTGGTCAAATTCAGCGGGTAATGATCGCCATGGCTATCTCCTGCAACCCTAACCTGCTGATTGCCGACGAGCCTACGACGGCCTTAGACGTGACCGTGCAGGCCACCATTCTTGACCTGCTGCGCGAGCTGCGCGATCGCCGCGGCATGTCGCTGATCTTTATCACCCACGATCTGGGCATCATCGCCGAAATTGCTGACCAGGTGGCGGTTATGTACCAGGGCAACATCGTTGAAACCGGGCCGGTGTGGGATATTTTTGCTCGGCCTCAGCACCCCTACACCAAGGGGCTGCTGGCCTGCCGCCCCCAGCCGGGCCAGCAGCTGCGGCTGCTGCCCACCGTGGCTGACTTCATGACCACTGAGCTGGCTACCTCAGCGAGCCGCCCTGGCGGCCAAAATGGTGGACAACCCGCCGCCACCCTGCACGAGAGAACCCTCGATGCCAAAGCTCAGGCTCGCTTCGCCCCTGTTACCGAGGCTGAGCTGGCGAACCGGGCGGCAGCACTAGCCGCTAGCGGCCCCCTGCTGGCGGTCGAGAACTTGCGGGTAGGCTACCCCGTGCGCGGCGTCTTTGGTAAAACCCAGCGACACATCATGGCGGTACAGGATGTGTCGTTTCAGATTCAAAAGGGCGAAACCTTCGGCCTGGTAGGTGAGTCGGGCTGTGGCAAAACTACCCTAGGCCGCGCCTTACTGCGGCTGGTGCCTACCCTAGGCGGCAAGGTCTGGTTCGAGGGGCGCGACGTGCTGGGGCTAGGCGGCTCTCAGCTGAGGCAGCTAAGGCGCGATATGCAGATTGTGTTTCAAGACCCCTACAGCTCCCTTGACCCGCGCATGAGCATTGGAGCCGCGATCGCTGAACCGCTTAAAATCCACGGCGTCAGCAAGAGCGCCCGCAATCGTCAGGAGCGAGTCGCCTACCTGCTCGATCGCGTCGGTCTGCCGACCACCTGCATCAACCGCTACCCCCACGAGTTTTCGGGCGGGCAGCGGCAGCGAGTGTGCATTGCCCGCGCCCTGGCGCTCAACCCTAAGTTCATCATCTGCGATGAGTCGGTATCGGCGCTGGATGTGTCCGTGCAGGCCCAGGTGCTCAACCTGCTGAAAGAGCTTCAGGCCGAGTTTGACCTCACCTACATTTTTATTTCCCACGACCTAGCGGTGGTGAAGTTTATGAGCGATCGCATCATGGTGATGAACCAGGGTCGGGTCGAAGAAATTGGCCCCGCCGAGCAGGTCTACCGCCAGCCCCAAATGTCCTATACTCAGCAGCTAATCAACGCAATTCCGGTGGGCAGCCTCGATCGCATTCAGGAGCTTCAGCGCGATCGGGCTACGGTAGCGTAAGCACTCCAGCTCAAGCTGTCACTATTTAGGCGCTTGTTAGGCGCTTGACCCGCGATCGCCAGACCAGTCTGGCGATCGCGGGTGACGCATGAGCTGGAATACCCCAGCTTGAGACGAGTCGTTGAACCTAGCTACCAGCGCAGGGGTCAGCGGCGCAGGGGTCAGCGGCACATGGGTTAGCCGAGTCGGAGTCAACCTGCTCTTTGCTACCGGCGCAGGGGTTAGCACCGCTACAGGCAACGGTGCCAGTGGCAATTAAACCCGCGATCGCAAGGGCACCGAGATAGTGAACACGCATAATACAAATCCTTAGTTTGAACAGCTACTCAACCGTGACAGCCTCAATCATGACCACAGCAGCTAGGTACTAGCTGAGAATTTCCTGAGAACTTCTGGTATAGCCCCTAAAGGATTGCGGCTCAAAGCCACCCTGTGATCAGCAGAAAGCTAGACGAAACTCGCCGCGATACTGTCGGGCGACTGTGGCGAACCGTGACGGTCACCCTGCAAACCCCTCGCAACCCCTGGGGAGGCGTGTATTTGTTTGGCGTAACCGGCTACCCCGCTGGCGATAGTGGAGTTGGGCAACCCCTAGGGTATGGTCGCATTCACATTTATGACAACGATAGCTGAGCGGTCTTTGGGCTCAAAGTGTCCTGTTGAATTGCTAGGTTTAAACCCGCAGTGACTATCGCTCTAAGCCTGACGTTTCTGTTTGTGGACACCTTGGAACACGCGACGGTTCTGAAAGAGAGACACGACGAGTGGCAGGAAACAGATAAGGACGTCTTTCAGAGAGCGGGATTACTTCACGGTTACGCCTGCAAGCTGCTGTACAGAGAGCTGAAAGGAGAGCTACTGTGATTGATGGTATGAAATCTCTTGACCATTACAAAGACCTGTCTCTCATCGTTATGCCATGACACCAGAGCACGAACGCCTCCAGGCTGCCCAGCACGGCCAAGCGCCGTGGAAAAAGTGGGGGCCGTACCTGAGCGATCGCCAGTGGGGTACCGTACGCGAAGACTACAGCGCTACGGGCGCAGCGTGGGACTATTTCTCGCATCAGCAGTCCCACGCGCGGGCCTACCGCTGGGGCGAAGATGGCCTCGGCGGCATCTGCGACGATCAGCAGCTCCTCTGTTTTGGCCTGGCGCTGTGGAACGGCCAGGATCCC
>JBARUP010000656.1:0-5926 GCA_049645805.1 Nodosilinea sp. | reverse complement strand
GTCTTATATTTGATTGGGTCTTCCTACTTACGGCTGTTAGTGGGGGCGGCGGAGCCCTACCTCAGGGCTGACTCTAGCTGGTGCTGCTCCCATAGGGTGCTGTAGAGACCGGGCTGCTGCACTAGTTCGCCATGACTACCCTGCTGCACAATGCGGCCTTGATCCATCACAAAAATGCGATCGGCGGTGGCGGCGGCAGACATCTGGTGCGAGATAAACAGCACCGTTTTTTGCTGAGTGCCCTCCGAGAGAGCGTTGAGAATAGCTGTGGCGGTGCGGTTGTCAACGCTAGAGAGGGCGTCGTCGAGCACCAGAATGGGGGCGTCTACCACTAGCGATCGCGCCAGAGCCGTGCGCTGCCGCTGCCCACCCGACAGCGTAATGCCGCGCTCGCCGACGATGGTGTCGTAGTGCTGGGGAAAGTTCTGAATTTCCTCATCCATCTGGGCCTGCTTGGCGGCTAGCTGTACCTCATGGAACTCTGTAAGGGGTTCGCCGTAGCGGATGTTGTTATTGATGCTGGTGCTAAAAAGAAAGCTGTCTTGGGGCACGTAGGCGATCGCCCGTCTGAGGTCAGACAGCGGCACCTCGGTAACGTCGTAACCATCGATATAGAGCTGGCCGGGGCCAAGGTCGAGCAGGCGGGGCAGGGCATTAGCCAGGGTAGACTTACCAGCCCCAATCGGGCCGACAACAGCGATCCGCTCACCCGGCATGATTTTGAAGCTCACCTCATCGAGGGCGGGAGTTTTGCCGTCGGGATAGACGTAGCTCAGGTGGCGAGCCTCAAGGGTACCCTGCACCTGCTCCAGCGGCAGAGGAATTGCGGTAGGGGCAGTCTGGATCTCGGGCTCGGCGTCGAGAATTTCTTCGACCCGGTTGATGCTGACCTCGCCGCGCTGGTAGGCGGTGATGGTAAAGCCAAGCAGCGCCGTGGGGAACACCAGCCGCTCAACGTAGAGCAGCAGCGCCACAAAGTCACCTACCGTTAGGCCACCGTTGGCGATCTCCCCGGCCCCTGTGGCTAAAATTACCAGCAGGCTAATGCTGGCCAGCCCGCCCAGCAGCGGAAACAGGGTGTTGCGGGTGCGCGCCAGGGTAAGGTTGGCGTCTAGCAGCCTGTGGTTGAGGTGATTAAAGGCGCGGCGCTCGTTGTTCTCCTGAGCGTAGATCTTGACCAGCGATATGCCGCTCATGTCTTCTTGAATTAGATCGCTGAGATCGGCGAGCCGCTCCTGGACGTCGAGCTGCTGCATCCGCAGGCGGTTGCTAAAGCTCTGCACCAGCACCAGCATGACCGGATACACCACCAGCGAAATCAGCGTCAGCCGCACGCTGATGGAGAGCATCACCGGCACTGTCAGGGCGTAGGCAAACAGAGTATTGGCCAAACTTAGAATGGCAAACCCCAGCAGGCGGCGGATGTTGTCGACATCGCTGGTGGCGCGGCTAATCAGCTCCCCGGCGGTATTGCGGCCAAAGTAGGCCGGTTCCATGCCCAGCAGGTGCTGAAAGATGCGCTGCTTGAGGTCAAACTCAACCTGACGGCCCACCCCAAACAGCGTAATTCGCGACACCATGCGAATCACCCACATCACCGAAGCCAGGACCAGCACGGTCAGGGAATAGTACATCACCCGGTTGAAGGTGAACGTGACCTGAAGCTCATCAATACCGTTGCGAATCAGCAGCGGAATCCAGACCCCCACCAGGTTGACAATAAAGAGTGCGCCAACCCCCAGGGCAGCCTTTTGCCAGTGGGGGCGAAGGTAGGTACCTAGTTTTTGTAGCTGCGATCGCGCCATAGCATCTGCCCTAATTGCCCTCCTATCCTAGACGAATTTGAGAGTCGAGTTTTGGGGGCTCACGGGCAGGAGCAGCCGTTCCTCAGTCGGCCGGTACCCCGTCGCTAGATCGTCTCTACGACTTCCTCCCACTGCATCGTGAAGGGCGGCAGCCAGCCTCGTAGGTAGTAGTAAACAGAGCCCAGCAGCTCGTTCCAGTAGCGTGTGGTCAGCACCAGGGCCTTGACGTCGGGAACGAGATCGGCTAGACGAGCCAGAGTATCGCGGCTCTGAAGGTCAGGGGTGCGGTACAGCTCGGTGGGGGCTGCCACCACCTGAATGCCCTCGCTCTCGAAGGCCAGAGCCGCGCGGCGCATCGTTAAGGCAGAGGCCACCAGCACGACTCGATTGGCGTCACGGTTGCTGCGAGCCCGGTCGAAGGGGCCGACCGCAGCCGGGGCGGTAAACAGCCCTTGCTCAGACAAAAAATTGCGCTGGTCAACCACCGCGCCGCGAATATCAAGCCCTGTGCTTTCGACGCGAATGCCTTCTGAAGGCACCCCACGGCTGACTAGCTGCTGGCGAATAGCCTGCCGAACAGGCTCTCGTTCTTCGCCAGTGCCGTACCGTGGCCCGGCGGTAACCGTCACGTAGGGGCGGGCCAAGCTGATGCGGTTGTAGACGTTGGCAGCACTGTTGAGGCGGGCTACCAGTACCGGGTCGAGGGGGCTGTTAGCATCGATACGACTGCTGAGAGCGTTAGTTAAACGGTAGGCATCGGCGTTTTCGCCAATCACCACAATCGATACAGCCCGGTCTACAGGAACCTCGTCAATAGTGGGGCAGATATCGCTGCACAGCCGCCGCTGGCTTAGATAGGCCCGCTGCACCGCGCTTTCCGAGTGATTGACCAGCGCCCGCGCCACTAGCGGCATACTGCCAAGAAACAAAACCAGCAGCGCCACTATCACCATGCGGCTACCCTGCTTAGCAAAGTTACTGCTTAAGGACAGTGCTAGCAGCGTAATGGCCCCACCCAAAGGCGTCAGCGGAAAGACTAAAAACTGCCAAAATACCCCAATGGTGCTGTCGTCAGGAAACAAAAACGAGGCAGCAATCAGAGCCAAAATCATGGCTCCGCCAAACCAGGTAAGAAAGCTAGCCGGAATAAATTTCCTGAGAAGCCACCACAGAAAGTAGCCGATGCCAAGCCACAGCAGCAGGCGGGTCAGCAGATTGAGAATATCCATAGTCGGTCTGCACTGAGAAGTCGGGCGCTGGGGAAAGCGAAACTGGCGCTTGGGGGGGCACTGGCCCCACAGGAACTCTCTGCAAAGGATACTTCAGTAACGAAAACTCGGTGTACTTTGGCCCCAATAACTCCAAACTCTTTCTTGCGCTAGGCCCAAGCAGGCTAAACAGCCCTAGGACGCTGTCTGGGGCATCCTGCACCGGCCTCCCCTTTGCCGTCATTCTCAACAGGCCGAAAGGGCCGGGATTCGTTCTATGTTAAAAGGAATGACTAGCAGCAACTATCGGTTATGACTCCCACTGCTCCCCGGAGGGCTTTACTCCAGCGGCCTGATAGCTGGACGATTGGCGTTGTATTTATCGCCCTAGTGATGCTGCTGCCGGTGGCAATCATTCTCACCAGCCTGTTCACCCGTTCTACCGATGCCTGGGGCCATCTGGCAACTACGGTGCTGCCCCAGTACCTGCGCAACTCGCTCGTATTAATGCTGGGGGTGGGGGCAGGCGTGCTGACGATTGGGGTAAGCACGGCTTGGCTAGTTAGCACCTGCCAGTTCTGGGGCAGGCGCTGGTTTGAGTGGCTGCTGCTGCTGCCGCTGGCCGCTCCCGCCTACATTTTGGCCTACGTCTACACCGACACGCTGGAGTACTTCGGCCCGGTGCAAACAGCGCTGCGATCGCTGTTTGGCTGGCAGCGGGCCACCGACTACTGGTTCCCCGATATTCGCTCCTTAGGCGGCGCGGTGCTGCTGTTTAGCCTCACGCTGTATCCCTACGTGTATCTGCTGGCGCGGGTGGCGTTTTTAGAGCAGTCGACCGCCACCCTAGAAGCTAGCCGCTCTCTAGGCTGCGGCCCCTGGCGCAGCTTTCGCCTGGTGGCGCTGCCCCTAGCCCGGCCCGCAATCGCCGCCGGTACCGCCCTGGCGCTGATGGAAACCCTGAATGACTTTGGCACCGTGGCCTACTTCAGCGTGGCCACCTTTACCACGGGCATCTATCGCACCTGGTTTGGCATGGGCGATCGCCCGGCGGCAGTGCAGCTCTCGGCGGTGCTGCTGCTGGTTATCTTCGCCCTGGTGTGGCTTGAGCAGCGATCGCGCCGTCAGGCTCGCTACTACCAGGGCATGGGGCGGCTGGTGTCGCAGTCGCGCTACCGCCTCACCGGGCTGCGGGCTGCGGGGGCCTGGCTGTTCTGCTTTTTGCCCGTGCTGCTGGGGCTGCTGGTTCCCACCGCGCTGCTGCTGGCGATGACGATCCGCAACGCCAGCGCCACGCTCGACGGTGACTTCGTGGTGCTCAGCATTAACAGCCTGGTGCTAGCGGTGTTGGCAGCTTTGCTGGCGGTACTGCTAGCTCTGGTGATGGCCTACGGCCTGCGGCTCAACGCCACGCCTGCCCTAAAGCTAGCGGTGCAGGGGGCCAATCTGGGCTACGCCGTACCCGGTGCGGTAATTGCCGTGGGTATCCTGATTCCCCTGGCCGGGTTTGACAATGCGATCGACGCCTGGATGCGGCAGACCTTTGGCTTTTCCACCGGGCTGCTGCTCAGCGGCACCATTATTGCGCTGCTGTTCGCCTACCTAGTGCGGTTTTTGGCCGTCAGCTTTGGAGCCGTAGAGGCAGGCCTAAGCAAGATCAGGCCCTCCCTCGACGATGCCGCCCGCAGCCTGGGCCAGAGCCCTAGTCAAACCCTGCTCAAGGTTCATCGTCCGCTGCTGGGCAGCAGCCTGCTAACGGCGATCATGCTGGTGTTTGTGGACGTGATGAAAGAGCTGCCCGCCACGCTGATCATTCGCCCGTTTAATTTCGACACCCTGGCGGTGCGGGTCTACCAGTACGCCGCCGATGAGCGGCTAATCGAAGCCTCGGCTCCGGCGCTGGCGATCATTCTGGTGGGGCTGCTGCCGGTGCTGTGGCTGAGTCGGCAGATTGCCAGCGAGGGGAAGTCATTCTAAGCTCAGAATCTTCTACCAGATTCTGCCCAGGTCAAGCGTAAAGCCGGGAAGAACCGGGTCACCGCTGATGGTCTCTGGTGACGACACGCTCTCGGCTGGCTGGCTGGGCCAATATACATAGACAGCACGCTGCTTGCGATCGATATTGCGAGAGCCTGTCTTTATGATGCCACACGCGTTTGGGCTCAGGCGGAAACACCTCGTCTACGGTTGCGTAGCGAGTGCTGGTGCGATCGCCGGAGTGCAGATATTGATTGAAGCCGAGGGTTGTCGCCATGATCTCGCGTGTTCTACTACCTGGATCGAGGTGGGCTGGGGGCGAGAAGCCCGCTGAATAGCTGGTCCTGCCCTTGACAATAATCTTCCATACGGTTGACGAGGAGCTTTTGTACCAGTATTCTCTATCGTTAAGCCGCTCAGAAGTGTGCGGCGACCTCGCAGAGCTCGAAAACTTTAGCGCTGCCGGAAGGTGTTAGCACCACCAACCGACAGCTAACCCCGCAAATCTAACCAGCAGATTGCGAGGTTAGGCTCATGGTACCCTAGCCCCTTCAGTTTGCACTTCGACTGCGGGCGGCTAGGGTTTTCGCGTTCTGTTTTCCTACCAAACGCAAAAGGAAACAGAACCGATGTTTGAATATCTCGAACCCAACGATAGCGATAACCCAGAGGCCGGATCTCTGCCGCTGCCGCCCAGGTCTGGGGCCAGCGACAGAGGCACCCGGCCTCTAAACCCCGAGAAAGTGCGCCGCATACTCTACGGCAGCCTGGCCGCCATAGACCGCACCATCAAAATTCTCCACGCCCTCGGCTACGCCGACCCCAACGACTGGAGCGAGCCCATCCCCGTACCGCCCAGCGGCATCGAGTCAGGGTTGCCGAGCGAGGCCCAGATCTGGATGGCTATTCTCACCAGAACCGTGCTGATCGAGTAGG
>JBARUP010000655.1:0-2390 GCA_049645805.1 Nodosilinea sp. | reverse complement strand
GTCATGGTGGCAATGCCCGCTCCGTAGAACGAGGCGGTGGCCTTAACGTCTGGCAGGGTCGCGGCTAGATAAGCGACATGGCCGCCGAAACAGAAGCCGATGCAGCCTACGCCATCAGCGATCACATTGTCTTTGCCGTAGAGGTGAGCGATCGCCCCCCGCACGTCGGCCAGCAGTTCCTCAGCCTGGGTACCCTGCTTGTAGGTGCGGCCTAGCTCTAGGTCGTCTTTGGCATAGCCCACCTCAAAGCCGGGGGCCTGACGATGGTAAATGTGGGGAGCGATCGCAACATAGCCCGCCTGAGCTAGCCGCTCGGTCACCTCGCGAATGTGGCTATTGACCCCAAATACCTCTTGAATTACCACTACGGCTCCAAAACGCCCCGGACTGGTCGGCTCGGCTAAGTAAGCCAAGATATTTGTATTACCACTAGAAATCGTTACAGTTTCGGTGCGTACTAGAGAAGTCATAGCGGTTAAGCTTGCCTATAGGAGCCATCTTTCACCTTAGCGTCGCCTCTGGGGCAATTGTCAAAAATCATTGCGCCCAGCAGAGCAGTCCACCAGAACTAGGTGACTTTTCTAAAATCGTCCTAAATTGGCAGTATAGCCAGTGTATTTAGACTTAGGCCCTACAGGGCCGTAATGATTTGTCTGGCAGCAGCCTGGAGGTAGTTTGGTGGTGCAGTTTCACATTCAGCCCGATAGCGAGATTCCGGCGTCAACTCAGCTTTACGACCAGATCTGGTTTGCGATCGCCTCGCGCCAGTATCCGCCCGGCTATCGGTTGCCCAGTACCCGACAGCTGGCCATGCAGACCGGCCTGCACCGCAACACCATCAGCAAGGTCTATCGCCAGCTCGAAGATGCTGGCGTGGTCGAGGCCATGCCCGGTTCTGGCATCTACGTGCGCGAGCAGAGCAACACCGAAAGCGCCCGTCCCCAAACCATGCTGTGGGCCGAATTTCCCCAGGCTCGCGATGTTGTAGAGTCGGGCCTTGATGAACTGCTGCGCCAGGGCTGCTCTCTGAACCAGGCGCGGGAGCTATTTTTAGCTGAGATTGACTGGCGGCTGCGCTGTAGCGCCCGCGTGCTGGTCACCGCCCCTAAGCAGGATATTGGCGCAGGCGAGCTGATGGTGCGTGAGCTAGAGAACGCCCTGCACATTCCGGTACAGCTGGTGCCCCTAGAAGAGCTAGACACTATTCTTGCCCAGACGCGATCGGGTACAGTGGTGACCAGCCGCTACTTCATGAGCGAAGCCGAGGCGATCGCCGCGCCCAAGTCGGTGCGGGTTATACCCGTTGATATTTATGACTACAAAACAGAGCTGGGCCTGCTTAAAGATCTGCCCAAGGGCACTTGCCTAGGCATGGTCAGCGTTAGTTCTGGCATTTTGCGGGCGGCGGAGGTGATTAGCTACAGCCTGCGGGGCGACGAAATTCTGCTCATGTCGGCTCAAACTGACGACCCCTACAAGCTCAGCGCCGTTATCCACAGCGCCCAGACTATTGTGGTATTTGATGAGGCCAGCCTGCCTACGGTCAAGGAGGCGATCGCCGAAGCCCGGGAAGATCTGATTCGGCCCCCTAAGCTGGTAGTGTGTGACAACTACATCGGTGAGAAGTCGATTCTGGTGCTCAAGCGCGAGCTGGGACTAGATTAGCGGATCGACATACGAAGCCGCCTACAGCTTGGACTGATGCATGGGTCAAGACCGCGATAGCCTAAAGCCCATCAAGGGGGCAAACCGTGCCCTGCGCCGACGGCTAAACCTGCGAGGAGAGCTGGCGCTTGCGATCGCGCCCACCGCTACAGTTCTGGCGGTTTTAGCGCTGGTAGAAGCGCTCAGCGAGCAGCGGCTGCTGTTTGCTTCTCTAGCCTCCAGCGCCTTTTTGATCTACCTCGACCCCCAGCACGGCACTAACTCAGTGCGCACGCTGCTGGTCTCGCAGATGATGGCCGCTGGCTTGGGCTTTTTGATCTACACTCTGCTGGGGCCGGGCTACCTGGCGGGCGGGCTGTCTATGGTCGCTACTATCGTGCTGATGATCGTGCTAGACGTTGTGCACCCCCCGGCGGTGGCTACCTCGCTTAGTTTTGCGCTGCGAGCAGGCGATGAGGGTAATCTAGCCCTGTTTGGGCTAGCGGTAGGCATTACCGCCGTGCTGGTGATGCTCGAAAAGCTGTCGCTCTGGGCCTTAGCTCGCTACGATCCCTAGTCCCTGGCTAAGCGGACACCCATGGAGCAGAAACCGGCCCCTTCGCTCGGGCCAGCGCTAGTAGACTAGCCCTCCAGGCGATGCTATACAGCCGTCTCTTCGCAGGGTAGGGGATGTAAAGAGACACCTTGACCGTAAATTTACCTAAGCGGACAAAGTGCTAAAAGCC
>JBARUP010000654.1:0-6353 GCA_049645805.1 Nodosilinea sp. | reverse complement strand
GTGTACAGGTCGTTGAACCTATCGCCATAGCTGTCTTTCTGGGCGTAGATGCCTAGGCTAAAAAGATAGCCAAACAGATAGGGATAGTTATAAAACTCAAGCTCTGCCATCGAGAAGTGCAGCTTGCTAGCCCAAAACATCTCGTCGTAGTGAGTCAAGCTATCTTCGTACCAGTACCGCCAGCTGTCTCTCATCATGGTCTTGAGCGCGTCTGAAATCACGAAGCCCTGCTTGCGAGCCTCAACCAGTTTTTGCTCAAAAGTAAATCGCGACGGAATATTCAGCAAGAAGGTGACGGCGGCAGCGCCATCAGACCACGCGATCGCCAGCCTCTGCTCGGGGCTACTCGCTTGCTCAAACAGCGCGTCTCGCACCAGAGTTTCGCCAAAGATGCTGGCCGTTTCAGCCAGGGTCATGGGGTAGAAGGTTTTATAGCGAGGTAGATCGGCCATTACCCAGTTGTGCCAGGCGTGGCCCAGCTCATGGGCTAGAGTCAGCACGTTGTTCATGCTGCCCTCAAAAGTCATAAAAATGCGGGGTTCCCTAGGCTCTGAGAAGCTGGTGCAGTAGGCTCCCGTTGCCCGGTTTGGAGTGGGTTTGGCGTCTATCCAGCCTTTCTCCGCCATCATCACCACAAAGTCGCCCATCGCCGGGCTGAACTGCCTAAAGGCCGTGGCTACTAAATCAATCGCCTCCGCAAAGGAAAATCCCTCGCGCCGATCTACTGCGGGAGGTGGGGCAAATAGATCGCAGGGTGCCATAGGCTGAATGTCGAGTACTCGGCCCATGGCGGCCAGGGCACGCTGCCCGAGGCGGCGCTGCTGATAGGTAGCCTCCATCATGGCGTCGAGAGTGGCGCGATCGATGCGGCTCTGGTGGCAGCTTTTGTCGAGGTAGTGCAGGGTGCGGCGGTGCCCCCGCTGTTTAGTTTCTTCCAGTCGCCAGCCGTGGATGGCGTTGAGAATAGCCGCCACCGTTTCGGCTCGACTCTCCCAGGCACCATTGATTCCGTGCCAGGCTTCAGATCGGATAGCTCGGCGCGAGGAGCTGAGCAGATTAGAGGCTTTGGCTAGCCCTACAGATCTGCCGTCAACGGTGCACTGTAGGGTGCCAGATAGCTCCGTGTAGAGGTTGCCCCATCCCTGTAGTCCATTCACCCTGAGGCCGGTAATTAGTTTTTCTTCAGCCAGGCTGAGTAGCTGATCGCTGAGCTGGCGCTGGTGCTGTAGCGAGAAACTCAGCTCTTCGAGCACTGGATCGGCAGTCAGGGCCTGCGTAAAGTCGTCGTTCACCCGTAGCAGAAAGATATCTAGAGCTTTGGTAGCCTGGCTCATCTCAGCACTGAGCTGCTGGAGGGTGGGTTTCCATGTCCTAGCGGCAGCATCGCGGGAGTTAACGCTGATGGTAGAGAGAATAAAGGTGCGCAGATTAGCTAAGCGTTTCGCGATGTCGGTGCGCTGCTGATGGGCGCTTTTGACACGAGCTAGCAGGCTCTCAAACTGGCCCTTTGCAATCCATGGGGACTCGATGTACTTGACGAAGAGAGAACAGCGGGCTTCAAGGGCGTCAATTTCAGCTTTGAGGCCATCAACAGTGGTTGTAATCTCGGGATCGTTACTCCCCTGGTAGAAGGAGCTGTTGTTCCAGGTTTGGCGAAAATCAGCCATAGAGGCAATAGGTCTAAGAGGAGTAGCTTTAGCCTATGTCAGGCTCGAAGCAGAAGATACTAGAGTTAAGGCTAGCTGCCACAGCTGCGGACTTAATTCTTTTAGACTAAATGTTCGAAAACAACCCAATTAACCTCTGATGGAGGCTTGCCGATGTTCTCCTCTCCCAACCGCACAGCTCCCGGCCCTGGCCAAGAATCTGTGTGGGACTACCCCCGCCCGCCTCGGCTTGAAGACTCAGCCCGCCGCGTTCGAGTCCGGTTTAATGGCGTAGTCATTGCCGATTCGCAGCGCGCGAAGCGAGTGCTAGAGACTAGCCACCCCCCGACCTACTACATTCCGCCAGAAGATGTGCAGATGCAGTACTTTCAGCCGGTACCCCGCTCAACGATGTGCGAGTGGAAAGGGACCGCCGTGTACTTCACCATCACAGTTGGCGATCGTCAAGCCGAACAAGCGGCATGGGCTTATCCCCAGCCTACAGAAGCGTTTCAGGGAATTACTAACTACATTGCCGTTTACCCCAGCCGCATGGAGGCTTGCTACGTTGATGACGAGCTAGCGCAGTCTCAGCCGGGGGACTTCTACGGCGGCTGGATTACCTCAGACATTGTCGGTCCTTTCAAAGGCGATCTAGGCACCTGGGGCTGGTAATGAACGGGTGGGGTGAGCCAAGCTATGCTGAGGGAGAAATCCCCCGGCTACCTCACCCTACTCCCCCTCTTCCGGCTCCGAACTGCACGTAGGCGCAATTCCTAAGGTGTCACGGCTGCTGGTCATGACTTCTACGGTGCGCTTGAGCTTAGCCTCTAAAAATTGCTTGCGGTCGAGCATCTGCCGCAGCTTTTGGTAACGGGCGATCGCCAGGCTAATGGTAGATAGCTGTTCAGGAGGGCAGGGAAAGTGCTGTACCCCACCGTCTGGATCAAGACTACACAAGCGATAGCCGGGGCGACCTAGACCGCTGTGGGCGTTGGCTGTGGCAGGCGATGGGGACTCACACAGGCGGTCTACATAGCCAGTCAGATCTTGGGGGTCGCCGTGGCGCAGCAGGGCTGAGTCGGCGCTCATTGCTGTCCCCGATAGCTCTTCTACGGTTTCAAGCCAGCCGTCGACGATGGGCCCTTCCATGTAGAGCGCCTGAATGTTCTGCACCGTTTGTTTCAGATCCTGATGCCAGGCTTCGACAGCCATTTGAATGTCTTGCAGCACCTTGACCGCCAGGGCGGGATTGGCGTCGTGGCGATGGCTGCTGAAGCTGGGGCGCTTGCGGCGCGGCAGCAGGGGTAGATGCGACTGAGCTTGAGTAGGAAATGGAGCTAAGTGAGCCGAGGCACTGGATAGTTGAGCGTCGTTAACCGGGTTGGGCAGATCTAAACTGCTCTCTTCACCACCGATAGTAAACGACACGGGACGACGGCACGAGCGCGATTCCGGGGGGCCAGAAAGTGGCGATAGCGACGGCAGGGCAGTGAAGTTAGAGGGGTTATCCATGGTAGTGAGGCTGGACCAGGTAGCTGATTTTTGAGGTTAGAGGCTTACCTTGCAGATGGCAGCCCCCTGGCTGGAGTCAGGTTCAGGCTTGAATAACGCACCACCTGCCTAAATTTATACCTAAATAGCTGAGATTGGGCCTACTTTAACGAGAGTATTACAAACAGGCGGTAGATTGGCACATTTGGTTTAGTCATTCTCGCGTCGCTGCAAGCCCATTTAAAGGCGTGTCTCAGCATTTGACAGACTGCTAAAACCGCTGACAAAGCTGACGAAAGTGGTCTCCTCGCTGCTCAAAGTTGGGGTACTGGTCGAAGCTGGCGCAGGCCGGGGAAAGCAGCACAACGGGTGCCCCCAGAGATGCCGCTACGGCTGCCCCGCGCTCTACGGCTCGCTCCATCGTCTCAACGATTTCGTAGTCGCCATACTCCACGGCCTCTAGCCGTTGGGCAAACTGAGGGGCAGCATCGCCGATCAGCAGCACGGCTGCCGCTCGTTCTTGGATGCGCTCCAGCCAGGCTGCGTCGTCTCCTTCTTTGGCTTCACCGCCGGCAATCAGCACGGCTGGGGCGCTTACCGATCGCAGCCCGACTTCGGCGGCATCGTAGTTAGTTGCCTTTGAGTCGTTGATAAAGTCGATGCCCTGCCAGGTACAGATGTGCTCTAGCCGGTGGGGTACACCGGGAAACGTCGTCACGCCTGCGGCGATCGCCTCCGTATCGAGCTCCGCTAGGCAGGCCGCCGTGACCGCCAGCAGCAGGTTCTGTAGATTGTGATCGCCCACCATGCGCAGCGCGTCAGCCCGCACTATGGGAATAGTCTCAAATTTTACCCAGCCGTCTTCGATATAGGCGCAGGGCCGCAGGGGCGAAAGCGCACGTCTGCCCCCAGCGCTAGTCCAGTAGGCAGTTGAGAACTCCTCTACCAGATGCTGACGCAGGTAGGGATCGTCGCCGTTGAGTACCGCTAGCTCTGAGCGATGCATCAGCGTAGCCTTAATCTGGGCATAGTTGTCGACCGTGTGGTGCCGCTGCAGATGGTCGGGGGTCAGCGTAGTCCACAGCCCAATTTGGGGCGCTAGGGTGGCAGAGGCCTCGATTTGGTAGCTGCTTAGCTCCGCAATCACCCAGTCGGGTATCGCTTTCTCCAAAGCTAGCTCGCAGGCCGCGTAGCCAATATTGCCGCAGGCGGGGGCGTGAAACCCTGCGGCCTGAAAAATAGCGGCGGTGAGAGCAGTAGTCGTGGTTTTACCATTGGTGCCGGTAACGCCGACCCAGGGTCGGTCCTGGAGAAAGCGCCAGGCTAGCTCGGTTTCACCAATCACCTCTAGGCCGCTGGCTCGAGCCGCCACTAGGGCCGGGCTATCCCACGGGACCCCAGGGCTGACGACCAGGAGGTTGGTACGGCTGTCGGGTACAAAGCTGTAGCCAAGCAGCACCGTAATGTCGTCCTGTCGCAGGGATTCTTGCTGGCTGATTAGGGACGGAGTGGAACCGCGATCGCTCAGCACCACCTGCCAACCCTCGCGGTGTAGCAGCCGCGCCGCCGCTACCCCTGATTTACCCAGACCGATTACGTGGGCGTTTTTCATGGCGTCGCTATCCCTTGACAATGGCCCCAAAATCGCCCAGCACCAGGGCATGGTTGCGCAGCAGGCTCAGCAGGTTGAGCCGATTCTGTCGTACCGCAGGATCTTCGGCCATGACCAGTACGCTGTCGGGACCGTCAAAGAAATCGCTGACCACCGGAGCAACCTGCTCTAGCCCAGCAACTAGCTGGTCGTAGTCGCGACCGGCCTGGGCCGCCTGAGTCTGAGGGACTAGAGTATTGAGCGCTGTCAAGAAGGCCCGCTCAGTCTTGGCCTCCAGGGCGCTAGGGTCGACAGCGTCGACGGGGTCTAGCACCTGGGTGCTGAGACTACCCTGAGCGGCTAGGCGCGTGGCTCGGTTGATGGTTTCGTATACCTTATCCATGCGACCGCTGCGGCGCATATCCTGCAAAAATAGCGCCCGATCCTTCACGTCTAGCGGATCGCTGAGGGCGCGATGGCCAGAAGCTAACCCTGGGGAGGATAGCTTAGATCCGTCGCTCAGCACCGCGTTGACCAAGTCGTAGTCGATGCCTAGCTCATCTTGCAGCAGAGACTGTACCCGCTGTAAGAAGAAATCGTGGAGCTGAATGCGCAGCGCTTCAGGAGCATTGACCTTAAGGGTCGGGTCTTTGGCATAGTCGTTCACAACGGTATCGAGCAGACGGGCCAGATTGAGGGGCAGCCCCGCTGACCAAATAATGTTTAGTACGGCATTGGCGGCCCGCCGCAGGGCAAAGGGGTCAGACGACCCAGTCGGTATCTGGCCCGTGCTGAAAATACCCACCAGGGTGTCGAGGCGATCGGCAATGCCTACTACTTGGCCAACTAGGGACTGCGGCAGGCTGTCTTGGGCACCTCGGGGCAGGTAGTGCTCAAAAATGGCGGTGGCCACCGCCTCGGGTTCGCCGCTGTGGAGGGCGTACTTTTGCCCCATCACCCCCTGCAGTTCGGGGAACTCGCCCACCATTTGAGTGACTAGGTCGGCCTTGCACAAGTGAGCGGCGCGGCGGGCGTGCTGGCGCGGCTGAGCGGCTAGGTTGAGCTGGTCGCAGAGGTGATCAGCTACGGCACCAATGCGCTTGACCTTGGCCGCCATTGAGCCAAGCTGCTCTTCAAAGGTGACGGTCTCAAGCTTAGCCACAAAGGCATCAAGGGGCTGAGCGCGATCGGCATCAAAGAAAAACTTGCCGTCCGAGAGGCGAGCGCGAATGACCCGGGCGTTGCCCTCGGCAATGATGGCATCTTTGTCGGGGTCGCCGTTGGAGATAGTCACGAAGTAGGGCATCAGCGCTAGGCTTTCGGCGTTCTGCTTCAGCGGAAAATAGCGCTGGTGGCTTTCCATCTCGATGATGGCGACTTCCGGCGGCAGTTCTAGAAATTCAGCGTCGAACTTGCCTACTACGGCTGTGGGCCACTCTACCAAATTGGTCACTTCGTCGAGCAGGGCAGGGGAAATCATCGGCACGGCCCCTAGGGGTTTGGCGGCCTCTTTCACCTGGTGCTCAATCAGCAGACGGCGAGCGGCGGGGTCGATTTCGACACAGGCGTTGCGCAGGGTTTCGACATAGTCTTGAGCACGGCGCAGGCGCACAGGGCTAGGG
>JBARUP010000653.1:0-6490 GCA_049645805.1 Nodosilinea sp. | reverse complement strand
CCCTTAAACCAGGCGAGCGAGCCTTCGACCATCTTTGTGCCCCCTATGTAGTAGATAGCCAGCCTGCTTTAGCCCGGGGGCGGCTGTACCATTTGCCTCTGGGCTATCCTGCCATGACCTTTGAAGCCGGATGGGTGCAGGGGGTACTACTAGCATTCTCTAGTTCTGCCTGCCTAGCTTCTATCGACGCCTTTGAGGAGTGCTATCCCAACCGTCTTGACAGTGAATATCGGCGCGATCGCTACCCCGTATTTACTCCTCAGCGCCAGCTCCTAGCAACAGCCTGGATTTATACTATGGCGCGCGATCGCGTCTTTGTCCTGGGTGGGCAGTGGCTGCCGCAAGGCTATTGGACTGAAGCCAAGTAAGCCCCAATGCAAAAAGGCCCTACCAACTTTGGTAGGGCCTGAATTTGCTAGAGCCTAGCTCACTAAGTATTTATCAACCTAGAAGCGGAAAGTGGCACGAAGAGCGGCCCAGATACCAGACTCGTCGGTAGCACCAGCAACGTTGGTATCGTAGTAGATGACGGAGGGGGTAACCGTGAGGAACTGGTTGAATGGGATCTCGTAGTAGCCCTCAACGGTGAAGGGGTTATCAGTAAAATTGGCTAGCTGAGGCGTTTCACCACCGTAAACACCAAGCTGAGCACCTTCCATCAAGAAGTTGTCGAAGCCAACGCCAGCAGTCCAGCTGAAGTCGTCACCACCTTCAAAGCTTTGGAAAGCACCGTGACCAGCGACGAAGAAGCCGCCAAAGTCGAGGTTAAGCAGACCAGCAAAGGTGTCAGTACCACCAGCGGCAGCCGCCACACCCGTGCCGTTGAGAGCAAAAGCTGAAGACTGATCGTTGTGCATATAGACTAGACCCAGGTCAATTAGACCGTCACTGAGGTAGCTGAGCTGAGCAATGTAGCTCTGGCCTTCAGCGGAAAATATACCTCTCGCAGGGTCAGTGGCACCAGAGTTAGAAGCGGTGAAACCAGCATCCAGCACGATGTTATCGGTTAGGGCAAGGCTAACACCAGCACCCGCACCGTTGGAGGGGCTACCACCAGCGTCATAGAATCTAGGACCACTGGCATCTCCCACAGCAGGGCCATCGAAGGGCACGATGGTGCTAGTCACCCAGTCATCACCAGATAGACCGCGAGGCGCAGCCGTTACGGTAATCCGGCTACCAACCGGGAAGCTGTAGTAGAAGTCGTCGATGGCGATGTCGAAGTTGTTGTCGCTGGCGTTAGCTAAGCCAAAGGCTCCATCACCGTCGCCACCCTGCAAACGAACGCGCAGACGATCGTTGCCAGTGAAGCTAGAATCGAAGTTCAGACGAGCGCGAGAAGCAACGCTGGCGCTGGTTTCCCCATCAATGGTGTCTAAGGGGACAATCCCGTGTATGTCCACCTGACCACGCAGCTTAGTAGTGGTGGAGAACTGCTGAGCACGCAGAGTAGCGGTCTCAGCTTCTAGGGCGTCTACACGACCGCGCAGGGTAGCCAGCTCAGCCTGAAACTCTTCTTGCAGGCGGCGGATAGTAGCTAGATCGTCGGGGTTGATGCCCGACTGAGCGATTAGGGTAGCGATAACATCCAAGCAGGAGTTAAGACCAGCGGCAAACTCAAAGCGAGTCAGGCTGCGCTGACCGCGGAACGTGCGGTCGGGATAACCCTGAATACAACCGTAGTTCTCAACTAGGCTTTGCAGCGCCTGGAAAGCCCAGTCAGAAGGCAGCACGTCGGTCAACTCCGACACGCTGGTGATTTGAGCCAGCTGAACAGAGTCTTGATCGAAGTCGCTCACTTCAACAGTGGGCGCAGCTTCAGCAGCGATTGCAGAGCCAGAAACAGCAACAGCAGCGCCCAGGGCGGCGGGCACAGCCAGCAGTGATTGCCAGAATAATTTAGCCATTCGGTATTTTCTCCTCACACCTTATATAAGGCTTGTTGTGTACTTAACAGCAGATTGGGCCTTAGCCCTACCTATCGAAGAGATAGCAGCCTCGAACTCCTAGGAGCCAAAGTGACTGAACCTCACGTACATCCAAAGTCGATATTAGCAGATATACTCTGTGGCGGCTAGATGGTTGAACCAATCTAAACAGACACCAATATCTCTCCGAATTTAGACGAGCTCTACTAGTTCAAGGTTCCCTAGATGCAGGCTAGCCCAACACGACTGTGGAAAAGCAGCTAGCCCAGTAAATTAGCCGATCTCGGCTCGCTGAGCTTAGCCTAAGAGGCCGGGAAACAAGGGCTATTTCTAGCGCCCATAAGAGCGGCAGCAGCATGCAGAGCAGCGGGCGTGATTGAGTTGGCGAAATGCGGTCTAGCTCAAAGCAGAAATAGTCTGGGCCAGAGCAAAGTCTTTTGCGGTTAGCCCTCCCGCCTCGTGAGTAGAAAGGCTAATTACTACGCGGTTGTAAGAAATGCTTAGGTCAGGATGATGGCCAGCGGCTTCAGCTGGCTCAACTAGGCGATTCACAAAGGCAACGGCGGCAACAAAATCTTTGAACGTACGAGTGCAGCTAATTGCGTTGCCCTCCAGCGTCCACTGGGGAAGCTGGCCTAGCCGAGCCTGAATGTCGCGATCGCTAAGCAGAGCTGTCATAGTTTTTGAGGGGTGGCTACTGCTAGATAGTAGTGGTGGATAGTAGTGGTGGATAAGGAGATCTTCCAAGGGTTTTGAGCTAGGTACCCTTTAAAAGCTATCCGCCCCTGCCAGGGGAAGACAAGCTTCCGGGGCAGGGGCGGTCTAGTTGGATCTTAGGTTGAACCTGACTGCCGGGAGGAACCCTAATCAGCCAGCTTCGAAAGCTTAGCTAGTTATTGAATAACTAACGCTGAAGCTAGAGTACAGCCCCGGCGCGCAGCCGGCTGGTTTCAACCTGAAGACCCACACGTTTACTACTCTCTTGCATGGGCATCACCTCCTGAATTCTAAACGATAAAATCTGTAGGGGAAGCTGCCGTAACAGCGGCATTACTCGTAAATTAGCACAATATTTCTGGCCGTGCAGAAATTGCGGTCTTTGAGAGGGGTTGAGCGGCGAGCGCCAACTCTATAGCACCATCTTCAGATACCTAAACCTATGCCCCCGAACAGCATCACACCCGTTCTATCAGCCACTCTAGACAGCTACCTGAAAACCTGGCTACATGAGGATGTTGGCCGTGGTGACTGGACTACAGCGGGGTTGGGACACCTAGCACAGCGGCCAGGGCAGGCCGTGTGGATTACCCGTGTTCCCGGAGTCGTTGCCGGGCTTCCCTTTGCTAGCCAGCTCTTTCGGCAGCTTGATGTCGACCTTGTTTTTGAGCCTTTGGTAGGCGAGGGCGAAACCTGTGCTAGAGACACAACTATTGCCAGGATTAGCGGTAATTTGGCCGCCTTACTCACGGGCGAACGGGTAGCGCTCAACCTAGTCATGCGCCTGAGCGGCATTGCCACCGCTACACGTCAGTACGTTGAGCAGCTGGCTGATAGCCCGGCCCAGCTGGTTGATACTCGTAAGACGACGCCTGGGCTGCGCCAGCTTGAGAAGTACGCCACTCGGGCTGGTGGAGCCGTCAATCACCGCATGGGCCTAGATGACGCGGTGATGATCAAAGACAACCACATCGCAGCCGCTGGGGGCATTCGGGCGGCTGTGGACGAGATTCGGGCGGCTATTCCCTACCCGATGTCGGTGGAGGTTGAAACCAGCTCGCTTCAGGAGGTGGACGAAGCGCTGAGCTGCTCAGTAGATATCATCATGCTGGACAACATGTCGCCAACCGCTATGTTGTCAGCCGTTGAACGCATTCGTGCGAAACGACCAGCAGTCAAGATTGAGGCATCTGGCAACGTCACGCTAGACACCCTGAGACAGATTGCGGCAACGGGGGTAGATTTTATTTCTAGCAGCGCTCCGATTACCCGTGCTCCGTGGCTAGATATTAGTATGCAGATCGTGAGTTCTGAAGCGGTTCAATTTGGAGACACCCATGATTTTAACCACAGGTCCAAACGTAGATAGTCGCCAGGTGATTGAGTACTGCGGCCTGGTAAATGGAGAGGCTATTCTAGGAGCCAATATTTTTAAAGACTTCTTCGCGGGTATTCGCGATGTCGTTGGGGGGCGCTCGGGAGCCTACGAGAAGTCGCTGCGGCAGGCTCGCAACACGGCTATCAAAGAGATGACGCAGGCTGCTAAGGAGCTTGGGGCCGACGCCATCATTGCTGTAGACATTGACTACGAGTCGCTTGAAATCAACAACGGCGGCAACATGCTAATGGTAGCTGTCAGCGGCACGGCGGTACGGCTAGCCTAGATAAAGGAACTGGATTTCTAAGTCTAAAGCTGTCGGTGTCGATGGGAGTTAACCTGGTTTCTGGGTCACGCCTGCTCGACATTAAGAGCGTGGTCTTTTAGATCAGCTAGAGAAACGTGCTCTACGGCAGCGGCATGGGTTGCCTCGAGTACTACAGGAGGAGCAGCACCAGCTTCAAGGGCTTCTTGCCAACGGGCGGCGCACAGGCACCAGCGATCGCCTGGCTTTAGCCCCGGAAACTGAAAGGCGGGTACTGGAGTAGAGAGATCATTGCCCTGGGCTTTAGTAAACGCCAAAAACGCGGGCGTCATCTGAGCACACACAACGTGAACTCCCATATCACCTGCCCCCGTGTTGCAGCAGCCGTCGCGATAAAAGCCTGTCATTGGCGAGGTACAGCAGGGGGTCAAGGGTGTACCCGAGACGTTAGTGGCGGTAGTCATGGGAAAGTCCTTAGCAGGTAGGTAAAGCGACATGGGGTTGTCTTTAAACCTACCGCAAGGCTTCTAGGTCTGGCTGAATATTGCCTTTCAGAAAGGACAGAATTCTAAGGCTCCTCCCGGCTTGTCGATGGCCGAAACCAAAATGTTAGACTGCCAAGGCAGACCAATCGACATCAGCGGTTACGACGACCGCGCTTATGGGACTCAACTTAGATCAGCCTATATCAGCGGCAGTCATTGAGGTGCCGCTCAGCATTGCGCCGATGATGGATCGCACCGATCGCCACTACCGCTACTTTATGCGGCAGCTTACTCGCCACACCCTGTTTTACACAGAGATGGTGACGGCCCAGGCCATTTTGCACGGCGATCGCGACCACCTGCTGGGCTTTAGCCCTAGTGAATCTCCCCTAGTCCTGCAAGTGGGGGGCGACGATCCTCAGAGGCTGGCGACCTGCGCTCGTATCGCTGCCGACTTTGGCTATGACGCCATTAATTTGAATGTGGGTTGTCCCAGCGATCGCGTTCGCAGCGGCAACTTTGGGGCCTGTCTGATGGGTCAGCCTGAGCGGGTGGCTGACGGAGTAGCGGCTATGATGGCTGCCAGTCCGCTGCCCGTGAGCGTCAAGCACCGCATTGGGGTAGACGAGCGCGATCGCTACGAGGACATGGCAAACTTTGTCAACGTCGTAGCCCAAACCGGCTGTCGCCACTTTACCGTTCACGCCCGAAAAGCCTGGCTACAGGGGCTGAGTCCCAAAGATAACCGCACTATTCCTCCCCTGCGCTACAGCGATGTACACCGCCTCAGGCGGGAATTTCCGCACCTGTGGATTGAAATCAACGGCGGTTTTACTAATCTTGATCAGGTTACAGAACAGCTTGTGCAAGTAGACGGAGTGATGATCGGGCGCGCCGCCTACGACCACCCCTACTTGTTTGCCGCAGTCGATCAGCGCTTTTTTGCGGCGGCTGAACTGTCGCTTAGTCGGCAGCAGATCGCCGAAGCGATGCTGCCCTACATTGAGCAATGGACGGGGCGGGGGCTAAAGCTCAACAAGATTACTCGTCATATGCTGTTGCTGTTTGCGGGGCAGCCCGGCAGCCGCCTGTGGAAGCAAATCTTAACTGAGGAGTCGTGTAAGCCAGGGGCTGGAGTCGGTGTAGTCCAGCAGGCTTTAGCTGCCGTGCAGCGCCAGGGCGAAAGGCAGGCCCGCGCTCTACAAGATCAGTTAGGGGGCTTTGCTCAACCCTTGAGATTGTACAGCTGAAGGCTCAGACACCCAGACAAACGGATAAACATACTCGTCGGTACCGGTTAAGGCGGTGAGTTCGCTGCCGTCAGGGCGCACTTGATACAATACCTGAGTGTCTGTGGAGTCGTTGAGCGGGGTAGCGGTAAACGCAATCCAGTCGCCTGCAGGCGACCACTGGCTCTCTAAAATATTGTGCAGAGGTGCATCGATCAGGGAAGTAAAGCCTTGATCAACCAAATCGAGCCGAAACAAGGTTTGTTGCCCCGTCTGCATCCCAGAGACCAGCACCATTTGCTGACTGTTAGGTGCCCAGTGAAGAGCATCGTAAAAACCTGGCCGGGTAAGAACCTGGGTTTCTGCCGTGTTGATGTTGACCAAGGCAACAACTTCCTGGTTGCTAAAAGGCGGATTAAACGGCTTGTAGAAGGCAATGTAGCGACCGTCAGGCGACCACATTACCTGGCTCCGATAAATTTGAAAAT
>JBARUP010000652.1:0-3849 GCA_049645805.1 Nodosilinea sp. | reverse complement strand
GCTCGGATTGGCTCGGATTCGGCCTGAGGGGGCTAATCATGAGCGACTCTTCTAGTTTACACGAATTTTTCCTAAAACGTAATCATACCGGCTACACTTTGCCGTCGCTCAGTGACAGCTTAGAGCTAGTTGAGCGTTGCGCCTGCTGGGTACCGCCAACACAACATTTTGCGATCGGGCTTTGGTGGAACGAGACGGGACTCACCCGTAGCGAGTTTTGGGATATCGCTGGCCTCCTCATTGAAGCTGGGGAGGTGGCGCTGTGAGCGGATTCAAAATTTTGGGGGCCAAGTGCCCCATCTGCAACGGTGCCCGTAAAAAACGCGACTGCCGCGTATCTCTAAGTACAGGCTTAAACCACTGCCGCCACAATGAGGCCAACCCTGGCGACCAGTGGCGCTACGTCGGGGATGACGCTCAAGGGTTTGGAATGTGGGCCTGGGGTGAGGGCAAATCAGCTGATCGCCCTCTGAAGGTAAGCTTCATCCCACCTAAGAAAGTGGTGCCCACGTTGCCCCCTGCGGCCCGCGACCAGGGCTATCGGGTATTAATACCCCAAGCTGGGTTACAGCCCCAGCACCGGGCGGCCATGCTCCAGCGGCCCCACGTTACCGAGACCGAATTAGCGGCGATCGCGCCATACCTATTCACCTGGCAGGGTGGTGCAGCTGCCCCGGCGGCGGCAGGGTTGCCGGGTGTCGTGGCAGGGCAGCTCTGGCCCAGGATGCAGAATTGGGCGATTGCCATCCCCAACCACCTCGGGCAGATTACCGGGGTGCAGATCAAGAATCCTCGGGGCGGTTACCTGTGGGCCAGCCACGGCGACCAGGCCCCGGTGCAGCTGCCCAACGGTGAACTTCCCCTCGGCGTCTACGGCACTCCCACCGGCGACGGTGTAGTAAACGGGGATGAGGGCTTTTTCAAGACTGCGATCGGTGCGGCCCGGCATGGTGGCATTCACCTCGGGGCAGCGGGTGGTCAGTGGGCACGGTGCCCTGTGCAGCTGCGGGCGGCCCTTGATGCCTTGGACTGCACTCAGTTTGTGCTCAATGCAGACGGCGGCGCAATCGCTAACCCCCATGTAATGCGAGCCTATGGCGACCTGGCAACGCTGCTGGACTCCTGGGGTATCCCTCTGGCGGTGCGCTGGTGGGGGCAAGCGACAAAAACCGATGGCGACGTAGACGAGATTACGCCCGATCAGTATCAGGCGGCGCAGCTGCTGCACTGGGCTGAGTTTGAGTCGATGGCGGCAAATGCCAGCAGAAGGGCAACCAATGCCAAGCTGGCTAACCAGCAGGTAATGAGCCTGGCAAATGCTCCCGTGGGCGAATTTGAGGCACTTCAGATCCCGCCTGAGGGCCAGCGGCGGCTAATAGTGCTCAACGGACAGAAAGCCACACACAAAACCGGTGCGGCGATCGCGTCCATGGTGCGCACCGCTGACACCCTAACCGACTACAACCCGACCCGTTTTCTATCCAAAGATAAGTCGGTGAAGCTGGGCACTGTCTGCCACCTTGATGAACGGCGATTTGCGGGCGCGACCCACCGGAGCAACTGCCCAGAGTCGGCCCATAAAGGCGACCAGGCTCCCCAGGTGCTTACCCACGACGAGGCTAATGAGGTATTGCCCCGCAGTTGGCAGGGGCAGCTGGGGCAGCAGCCAGCCCAGGCCAGGGCGGCGCTGGCGGCGCAGATGCTTGCGGCCCAGGTGGTGGTGCTGGCACAGGATGGGCTATACCGGCCAGTGCTGGCGGCGGCGATACGGATCGGTGGGTTCACCCCCGACCAAGTGAAAATCATTGAGCGGCGGCGGCCACCCTCCCAGATGCTGGTGCATCTCTACGACTCAGACGATTTTGGCTTTCACGGATGGCTAGAGCGCCTGGTTGAGGCGGTGCGCAGCGGGTGGCGGGTGGCTATCCCCTGCGGTAGCCAGGGCATGGCCCGCAGGATTCACCGAATGCTAAGACGGCTGTTTCCCCAGATGCGCGGCTACTGCTTTGATGGCCGCGATAGCTTCGGCAAGCTGCGCTCAGAGTTTGCTGGGGGGCCTGAACACTTCCCAGATAACCAGCGGCGATGGGGCGGCCCCGATCGCTGGATTGCGAAGCACCAGCCCGATTGGCTGATTTTCACCCCCGTATTCAACTCTGGGGTAAGCATTGAGCAACCCTACTTCACCCACCAGTTTGAATACAGCAGCCCAGGTGAGACCGCCACGGCGGCCAGCCAACGCGGGGAACGGGTGAGGGCGGCCATCGGCGGTGGCCTCATCACTGAGCGACACGTATTCTTGCAGCGGCGCGGGCTGCCTGCTGAGGTGCCCCCCGAGGTGCTGACTCCCGCCTATTGGCGTGACCTGCTGCATCGAGCGGCGGCGGCACAAGTGGGCGATCTGCGGGGCACCTTAGAGCCACTGGGGTTGGGTGCGATCGCCAAGCAGATTGAATCCGGCAACGTCCCCCCGATTGCTGAATACCCAGAACTGGTCGACGTGCTGGCGATTCAGGCGAGGGAAATTCACTACAAGCGGGAATGCCTGCTCGACGAGTGGGAGGGCAACGGGTGGGAGGTGCGACCCGGCCAGAGCAGCGAGGCCAAGCTTTACCAGACAGAGCTAGCCGCCATCAGCGAGGAAATCTTAGGGGTGCGATCGCGCACCCTGGCAAAATCCCCAAGCCGTACCGCAGCGGCTAGCCGTGCCCCCCAGGCGCTGGCCAACTACCAGGGCAAGGGTGAGCCCCTCGGCCCAATTGAAGCGGCCAAGTTCACCCGCTGGGATATTGAGGCCAAGTTGGGAGAGTCCGACTTCCTTAACGACCCGAAATGGTGGGCAGCTTATCACCTGGAGCACGGCAACCACACCCAAGCGGCACAGATGCAAGGGCTGCTCAGGCTCTACTTGGCAAACCCTGACCAGTGGCGGGAGTGGCGCGAATGGGCAGCCATGCGGGCGATCGCGGTCAATCTGCCAGCACCGTCTGAGGGCATGCCCTCTCCCCCTCAGCTGCCAGTCTCACCCCGGCTAATGGCAAAAGTGGAGCTGCTGGCTACCTGCCCTGGCATACAGCAGGTATTAGAAGGTGGCCTTACCCAATGCTCGAAGGACACCCCCCAGGTGAAGGCAGCCCACCGATGGGCGATCGCTCATAACCAGCAGCTAGCAGCCCTCAGCAGCCACCGGCAAAACGTCAACGGCTACCAGTTCACCCCCAAGACTTACCCCGTAGCAGCCTTTCGCAAGGTGCTGGCTATGGTGGGGGTAAAAATGGTCCATGCTGGGCAAGTAAAACGAATCCACAACTATCGACCCCAGACAGTGGGCGATGTGCAGCGGGCGATCGCCAGAGCACAAGAAAAGGGCCGAAACGAGGCCAGCCTACAGCGAGAGCTTTACCGGGCGCAGCACCAGGCGGAGGTGGTTGAGGCTGCCCAGGCGGCAGTGATGGCGGTTACCGAGGCGGCGGCCCCGCAGGCGGCGGCCCTCGCTGCATACCTTGCACAGAACTTCAGCGATGATCGATCTACTGCTGAAGTTCTGTGCAACCCCAAAATCTCTCCTGGCGATCTCGTCAGGTTGGCGGATAAAACTGGCTGGGCGGGGGTGGTGGCATCTATTGAGGGGGCAACCCAGGCACTGGTGCATTGGTTCGGCGATCCTGGCTCCACGCTAGTAAATCTCAGTTGCCTAGAATCGGCAGCCTAACCCCCACCTCCACCCTCACTGGCGCGTGCGGTGGCCCTGTGCGATCGCGCTGGTGGGGGCATCTATACCCACTTTTTTAAGTATCCACGTACTCACTTAAACAAGTGATTGTGTAGATACGTGCTTCATTATCCACG
>JBARUP010000651.1:0-2266 GCA_049645805.1 Nodosilinea sp. | reverse complement strand
CTCGGTAAACAGCACCGACTTGGTGCTGGTGGTGCCAATATCGACCCCGATGATGTAGTTTTGCTCAGCCATGATGGTAATCGAGGGATTGATAAGATGGCACCGGTCTGTTAGAAGACGATGGCTGAAATGGTTATCGCAACCACTCGGCTCTCTATCTCCAGCCCAATCACGTAGGCTTTGCTCCTGCCATGACAAGCCCTAGAGAGGAGAAAATCGCCTCTGCAACACAACTAGATGACGATAAGGCTGCTTCAGTCAGGCTGTGCCGAATCTACAAAACTCGAGTTAGAGCCGTTATTTTAGAAATTTTGGCTGCTTCTAAACCAGACAAGTCCTCAGACAGCACCCAGCCATCTTTTTTCAGCTTGGCAAGCACAAACAAAATCTCATCTTCTCTATCATCGTATTTACCGTCAATGTCAAAGCGACGAGCGCTCAAAAAATCGTGCAGATGCCAAACCTCGTCAATGGAGCGTACCTTGTTCGCCGTTTCTCGTACAGCCTTAACCAGAGCCTCTAATTCTCGCTGATGGGCTGTGGTCAAGGCTGCCTTAGCAATAGTTGCTTCCTGAGGGGACCACTGAGTTTCAGTTATTTTTTCCATTGAATATTGAAAAAATCAATTGACTACTTTCCCTCTAATATTAGATTAGTTTACAAAACTTTGTATGATTGTCAGATATCTGCTGACGCCCAATGAATAGAGCTGTTACTTGCTTTGGCAAGTAACAGCTCGTAAACAACATTCCAACCTCAAACAGGCTAGAGCTATCGAGCTAAATTCAGCAGCTCCTTGGGAGACGCTAGCAGGTCAATAGCGACAAAGAAGATTTTGCCCTCTGGATTAAGCAAAAACCGCCAGGCAATATTCATTCCTACCCCCGCTCCAAACCAAGGAGTTTGGCATTTACCCGTCACCTTGATTTGGGTGAAGCCATCCTCTGCCGGTTCAGAAACCCCCCGTTCAGGAATCAGCTTCAGGTTTTGACATTCTTCTCTGAAGAACCGCAAAACGCCCTCTTTACCCACAATCGGCTTGCGGAAAGGGGGTTGCAGTGCGCCGTCGGAAGTAAACAACTCAATTAGGGCGTCAAAGTCGTTAGCGTTGAGGTTATCCATGTATGACAAGACCGTGGGGTTATCGATCCCCTCAATGGTGACTTTGGTACGCTGGCCCATGTCCTGAGGAGGCGCAACGGGTTCAGCTACTCGCTGGTACGAGCCTAGGTTGCTTGTATCAAAACCCATATCCACGACGGCATTACGCAGTACCGTAATCTGTTGGCCCGATTCTAGATTCCTGATAGCCTGCAGCATCGCGGCGGCATTAGCAGATTGCTTATAGCCTTCCGGAATAGGAGCAACTTTCCCTTCCTCCATCCACTGGCCCAGACGGTACCAAAACCCTAGCTTGATATTTGAAGACCATGAAGCATAGGTGCGACAGACGGGTGTATCGGCCCGGTTAGCTAAGTCGCACATAACCTGCGACTGCTGCTGAAACGGCATCTTCCGAATGTCTTCTAGAGTAGGCTCGGCAAACTGCATGCTGGCCGCACCGGGGGCCGCGATCGTGATAGTCCTACCCATCTCTAAATAGGCAAACCAGATCAGGGCCAACTGGTCTTCAACATTAAGCTGACCAAACCGGGCAATTGTTGCGGGTACGGCATCAGCGCTGAGGGTGCTGGGAAAAATGGACCGAGCTGAATCAATCGTAAAGGGCATAATCATGCCTCCTTTATTAAAAGCTATAACCGAATCTTCAAATTGCTAGATCTGTGGCAGCCTATTCAGAATCTAGACTGCGCAAAGATTATTTTATTTACAAAGTCGCGCAGATGAGCTTCAGATGATATCTAGAATTACCACCACTATACACCTTTGCGCTGCTGCTGATTGACAAAACAATTCACCCTCTTCTTTTTGATTCGAGAAACTAAATTATTCACGGATGGAAGCAGATATTTTGATCAAACCTAGCATTGTCCGAGGTGCATTTCAGTCTTGCAAGTCCAGGCTTGAGACAACCTCTCGAACCCCTTGATTTACTTGGGCTTTGCGATTAAGCATTTGTGCTTGTTACAAAAGTAGGATATACCCTATCGCCTAAAGCTCATGCTTACATAAATAGGCCTGCATAGCGTTTTATCGGCAGATATTGTGCTTAAGACAGTATCAAAATACCTGAGTGTCTTTGCCAGAAGAATTTCAGTTCACGCACTTAGTCACTTCAATCAAAAGCTTTAGGCAGGTATTACAC
>JBARUP010000650.1:0-2023 GCA_049645805.1 Nodosilinea sp. | reverse complement strand
GACCCCAACGGTGAAGAGCCCTACGTGCTTACCTTTCGCGATCGCACCCTGATTCATCCCCTCACCTATCGCTGGTACAAAGAGGCCAACTACTGCCGCACCAGCGGCTACCTGGTCGAAATGAGCTATGTCGAAGAAATCGACACCCTAGAGAGCGCCCTGCCAATCGAAAATGCTGAGTGGCGAATTGCCCTACCCACCAGCACCGATCGCCAGCGGGTAAGGTCTGTAGAGCCCGTGGGCCTTCCGTTTGCTGAAGTACAGCAAAACGGCGAGCGAGTAGCCAGCTTCAAATTCGACCGCCTCGACCCCAGCCAGCGCCATCTGTTCGGCTGGAAGGCCCTAGTCGAGATTTACGGCATCAAGTATCAGCTCACCCCCCGCCAGGTTGAATTCGCCCCGCCGCTGCCTCCCGAGTACGGCCCCCGCTACCTTATCGACGACGATCAGCTAGCCATGAACACGCCCCTGATCCAGGCCGCCGCCAAGGCCAGCGTAGGCAATGAAACCAACCTGCTGCGCCAGGTACTCAGCATTCGCAACTACGTCTACGACAAGCTCTCCTACGCGGTTACCCCGGCCATTGAAACCCCCGATGTGGTGCTGCTGCGGGGTCGCGGCTCCTGCGGTGAGTACGTAGGCCTGCTGCTGGCGCTGCTGCGCCTCAACGGTATTGCCTGCCGCACCGTAGGTCGCTATAAGTGTCCGGCCCACGCCGATCGGCCCGGACTCTACCTGGAGCCCGACTTTAACCACGTGTGGATCGAGTTCTATGTGCCCGGCTTCGGCTGGGTGCCCATGGAGTCTAACCCCGATGACGTGCAGGAGGGTGGCCCCTACCCCACCCGCTTTCTGATGGGTCTGCCGTGGTGGCATGTGGAGATGGGCAAGGGCATTCCGTTTGAGAAGCTGTTGCGCTCTGAGGGCAGCCCTGAGGTGCGCCTAGGCGATTTAGCCGTTAACCACATGCGGTTCAGAATCCTGGCGGAACTTGCACCTTAGGTCGTTTAGCTGGCCTCTCTCTAATCGACTAGGCGTTCAAACTGAGGGTGACTACGAACGCCGTCAAAATGAGCATCAATCTGCACCATGACTTTGTAAACGTAAGGGCTCAACACAAAGGTGCGGTACAGGTTTTTGAGAGTGTGCTCCAGATCACCAGCCATGGCGTAGGCTCGGGCTTTGCCGTACCAGGCGTTGGGGTTATCGGCCCGGTGAGTGAGGGAGGTGTCAAAGCTGGCAATTGCTTCGCTGTAGCGACCCATTTGAATCAGCACCGTACCCCGCTGGTTCCAGATATAGTGGGCGCTGGGCCGGTGGTCGAGCGCTACCTGCAGCACCTGCAGAGCATCGTCGTAGCGGTTTAGGCCGCACAGAGCTACTCCCTGGTTGTAGCGGGCGCGATGGTCGCGAGGATTAACCTTGAGGCTGTGCTCAAAGCTGTTGACGGCATCTCGGTAGCGGCACAGCTGATTTTGGGCGGTGCCCAGGTTATACCAGGCTTTGCTGTCGCCGGGGCTGAGCTTGACTGCTCGCTCTAAATGGGTAACGGCCGCCTCAAAGTGGCTAAGCTTGGCTAGAGCATGACCTTTGCCGTGCCAGGCTAGACCATAGCTGGGGCAGTAAGCAATAGCCTGATTGAAGCTTTCAAGCGACGCCTCAAACTGCTTGAGGGCAGCCAGACAAAACCCATGTAGCGTCCACACCTCGTAGTCATCTGGGTGGAGGGTCATCGCCGCCTGAAAACGCGCTAGCGCCTCGCTGTAGCGACCGATGGCGTATAGGGCATCTCCCTGACCCCGGAGCAGCTTGGCGCGAGTGAGTTGAGAAACGACATGAGGACTAGCAGACATATGGACAATCAGCAGGGGTGAGGGCATAGGGTTGTCGGCTTTCCCAGCGTGCCCATTTCTTGGCGGGCGATCGCCAGCGCACAGGGGCGTCTGAGGCGCAAACCGCCGCTCTAAACCGCCGAAATCTATGGGGCAACACAGGCCCCAACCGATGAATATTAGTATCGTAC
>JBARUP010000649.1:0-2683 GCA_049645805.1 Nodosilinea sp. | reverse complement strand
GCCTAGCTACATTCACGAAGAGGCAAATATGACTGTGGATGAGCCGTGGCAGTAAAACACCACCATGCATGAAACCGACATGACCAAGGCCCTGATTCTCACCGTGCGCGACTGGTGGGAGGTACAGCCGGGGCAGCCCGCAATCGAGAAAGTTTATCTGACGGTGGGGCAGTTCACCTGTGTGGAGCCGGTGAGCCTGCAATTTGCCTTTGAGGTGCAGACCAGGGGCACTTTTTTAGACGGGGCTGAGCTGGTGATTCACGAAACGCCGCTGATCGCCTTTTGCCACCCCTGCCAGAACGAGTATCGCCCCGAAATTGGCTTGCAGTACGCCTGCCCCACCTGCAAGTCACCGATGGATGACATTCGCTCTGGCCGAGAGCTGAAAATCGATCGCGTGGAGTATGCAAAAGCCTCCCAGAAGGGAATCTAGCAAATCTAAAATCCTCAATCTAAAATATTCACTATGCATCAAACCTTTGACGCTGCCCTAGGCATCGACTTGCTCCACGTCAACCAGACAGGAGCCGACCACAACCGTGCCCACTTCGAGGGCTGGGGTGTTACCTGCATGAACGTGATGAGCAGCCCTGGGGCGGGCAAGACGGCGCTGCTGGAGCGCACCCTGGAAGGATTACACCACGAGCTAGCGATCGCGGTCATCGAGGGCGACATGACAACCGAACTCGATGCCGATCGCCTGCGTCAGTACGGGGTGCCGGTGGTCGCTATTAATACTGGGCGATCGTGTCACCTCGACGCCAAGATGGTGGCGGGTGGCATTCACACCCTGGAGCACCGCTACGACCCGAATGCGTTAGACCTGGTACTGGTCGAAAACGTGGGCAATCTGGTCTGTCCCGCCGAGTTTGAGGTAGGCGAGCACGCCAAGGTCGCTTTGCTAAGCCTCACCGAAGGGGAAGATAAGCCCCTGAAGTACCCAATCATGTTCCAAGAAGCCGACTGTCTGCTGATAACAAAAGTAGATCTGGCCCCGTATCTAGACGTGAGCATCGAGCAAATTATCGCCAATGTGCGGCAGATGAACTCCCACGTGACCATTATTCCAGTATCAGCTAAGACGGGGGAAGGGCTAGAAGAATGGTTTAGCTGGGTGCGCTCCGGCGTTAGGGTTAGCAAAGCGCCTAGCTGTGTGGGGACATAGCTAATCGCGGCTCTATAAAGAGCCGAATAGACGCCGTACGGCACCGCCTACGGCCCGCTGCATCTGCTGTTTCCGCCGCCAGCGCTGAAAATCTTTTTGGTACCCGTACTCGTTAGGTCGATAGATTCGCCAGGCGTCCCAGGTGAGCTGAAAGGCCCAGGGACCCAGAACGAGATAAATGAGCCAGCTCCACAACCAGCCCCCCGTCACCAGCTGAAACGCCAGCGCAAAGCCGCCAGTAATCAAAAACTGGGTCAGGCCGTGTTGAAACCTGGACTGACGCTGCTTATCAAATAGCTTCTGATCCGCAAGCTCATACTTTCTCACGTCCCACTCTCGCTCAGCGGCAGCGATACTGTCGGCGGAAATGCCCAGCTCATCGGCGATCTCCAAAAGCTGGGCACGAGAAAGATCCCCTGACTCGGTTTGACGGGCGATCGCAAGGCTCAGAATCTGCTGGGCGTCTTCCGCCGGATACAAAAACTCGCTGTTGCTGATGTGAGCATCTGTCATCAGTTCCGCCATCGCCGCCCCTGCCAAAACTCCCTTTTTCCTTATAAACAAAATCTAGGCGATCGCGGAGGTCGGTTGAGGTACGGAAAACCTATTGTCACAAGTTCGGCGGCTGAAGCGGTAAAGCCTGCGCCCGCGCGGGCACTCTAAATTTGTAAAGATATGCATCTTAACCATCGGAGTGTGCACTATGACCCAGCTGGTACCGATCTGCCTAGAGGACGGCACCGAAATTTATATGGAGGCTACCGACGATGTGGTTACCCCGGCCCCTAGCTCCGCCTCCCACGGCGAAACCACTCGCACTGCGAAAGGTTGGGGCGGCCCCAACCCAGCTGTTCAAGTTCACGCAGCCCAAAGCTTCAAAGCCATTGAAGGCACCATTCGTACCTACACCAGCTACACCATGAACGCCTTCAAAGACATGGCCACTGCCAACGTCGAAAAAGTCACCCTGGAGTTCGGCCTCAAGGTCGGCGGAGAGGCAGGAGTTCCCTACGTTACCAAAGGCACCGCAGAGAGCAATCTCAAAATTACGGTGGAGTGCTCGTTCAACTAAGCCCTAGCGGCGTTTCAGCTTCGTGCACCAGTGGCACAACCGGGTTTCGCCAGCGGCTGTTTAAGCAGCTCCGTGTAGAGGCCCGGTTTCTTTTAAAACGCTCTGCGGGCGCGCCCTCGCCTCAGAGCAGAGTCAGGCTCTGATGGACAAAGGCTGTGCTACAGGCTGTGCTACAGGGCTGCTAGTATTGCTCCGTCTGCGTCTCAACGCAGCTGCACGAGGTCGCTAGCCCCTAATCTAACCCCAAACCTATATCTCCAAAGGCTGACTTTAGCACCTCATTGGCGGACTTACGCCATATTTGTTGTGCCAATTCTGAGCCAATGTATAATAATTTGGTGAGAAAGCCTGAGAACTAAGACCTTCTCTAAATTTCTGCTTACTACTCTAAAAATCTATAGCTGTAGATTCAAACCCCTGAGTTGTGAGCCTGAGCTGTCTCACAT
>JBARUP010000648.1:0-4180 GCA_049645805.1 Nodosilinea sp. | reverse complement strand
CTAAGCGCACAAAATCCTTCACCGATCCAGGCGCGATCGCCGCACCCAAACCCCAGCGGACATCTACTTCTTCACCGTCGCCACCTGCGATCGGCAACCCCTACTCCATCGCAATGAATTAAGAGTTGAAGGCTGAGTTTGAGGATGTTGGGTTCCACTCCGTTTTACTTAACCTACGTCTACTCAATAGTTGCGATACTGTAAAGCAACTTCAGACATAGCAGCTCCAGCAAAAGCCCTATGTTAAGCCTGACCTATCCCCACATCGAAAAAATCGAGCACCAGCCCGCAAGATTGCAGCGCATTCCCCGCATTCGCGTTGCCTAAATTGTGATGGATTACCTCGCCTACGGTTGGTCAGTCGAATAACTCTGCCGCCAGCACCCCTACCTAACCCCAACCGAAGCCCATGCCGCCATAGGCTACTACTTCGACCACCAAGACGAAATCGACCAAGAAATTTCTCAAGAATGGCAAGACACTCAAGCCAGCATGGCCCCAGCACCCAACTGATGACTACGGCACATGGCACCAACGACAAGAACCTGCCCCCGACAACAAATAAATCGGCGCTGTACAAACGGGCCTGACGGGATTCGTAGGCGTAGCCTGGGCTATGCCCATAGGTGCAACAGCCGACGGAACGGCGGAAGTTGAGGGTATATTTAACTAAAACGGGCCTGACGGGATTCGAACCCGCAACTTCCGCCGTGACAGGGCGGTGCTCTAACCAATTGAACTACAGGCCCATGAATTGGGCGATCTCCATATTGCGGCCTGGGAGGGCTTTTGTCAAACGAATAACCAGTAAATTCTAAAATTTTCTCTGGCTCTGTCTATTCCATAAACTGAAGTACCCTCACAGTGGGAGCAGGCAGGTGATTATACTGGCTGGCGGCGGCTTCGATCTGGCGCAGCTGTCCCAGGGCCAGGCTACAGGGCATGCCGTACTTAGCTTGGACGCGATCGCTGGCAATGGTCAGGGCGGTGCGCGATCGCGCCACAAAGTCCGTCAGCGGGTAGGTAGTGGCCACCGCAAAATAGTCTTTCACTATCAGCGAGGGGGAGTAGCAGGTGTCTTGGCTACCGTCGGGCCACTGGATTTGAAAGCGAATTTCGGGCATGGCGGGAGATGGGGGAGATAAGTAGGTGGGTAGAGAAAATCGGCCTAGGGAGAACGTTGAGCAAGAAAATATCCCCGGATAGGGGCGCAGGCCCTGCGCCCTTGATAGCACTTGAATGTTGAGTATAGCGATGTCTACGGTCGTTTCCAGTCGGCAATGTTCCAGGTGCCGAGGTCCCAGGGGGTGAGGCTGATGCCCTCCAGACGATTGCTCACTCCAGACGCATCGGCGCGGTGCACAACGGGCATTACCGCCATATCGCTAATTAGCAGATCGTTCATTTGAATAAAGAGATCTGCCCGCTCGTCGGGGTCTAGCGTCGTCGCCGCCTGCTGCCAGAGGGCGTCAAACTCAGGGTTACAGTAACGGGCGTAGTTGCTCTTAGACCAGTTGTTGGCCTTCTGGGCAATTTCGCCGCAGGTGTAGGTTTGCATATAGGAACCGGGGTCGGGGTTAGTGTTGCCGGTGGTAAACATTTGCAGGTCAGCCGAGAAGCGCTCCAGGGTTTCTCGGCTGGCCGGGTCGCCCGAAAAATATACGCTGGCGTCAATACTTTTCAGCTCGACGCCAATCTCCAGCTGCTCTAGGGATTGTTTGACAATTTCCTGGGTTTTCTGACGCACCGGGTTCACCGACGACTGAAAAACAATTTCCATTTCCTGACCGTCTTTGTCGCGCACGCCATTGCTGTTGCTATCGACCCAGCCCGCCTCATCAAGCAGTTCGGCGGCGGCTTCAAGATCGTAATCGGAGTCAGTGTTTTCAGAAACAAAGGCGTCTGGTGCTACCACAAAGTTAGCTGTAGGCCGTCCGGTCGGGCCGTAGAGCTGTTCGGCAATGGTGTCGCGATCGATGGCCAAATCAAACGCCTGCCGCACCTGAGGATCGCTGAAAAAGGGATGGGGAAACTCGACGCTAGAGGTTTCGCCGTCGGCGGTGGCCCGGTTGGGGTCGCTAAAGTTAAAAATAACCCGCTCGACCAGCGAGCCGAAGTTGGCCACAACTTGCCCTTGACCAGCGGCCTCTAGCTGTTCGAGGATAGCTGCCTCGACCTGGAGGTTATAGGCGTAGTCAACATCGCCGGTTTGCAGCACCGCCCGCGCCGCTGAGGTCGCGTCGCCACCACCCTTGAGTTCAACCTGGCTAAAGGCGAGCTGGTCGGCGTCGCGGTAGCTGGGGTTAGCCTCATAGACAACCACATCGCCGGGGGTGAAGCTCGTCACCCGATAGGGGCCAGTACCTACAGGCATGGTGTTAGCCGGTGCCTCGCGCCCGTTAGCGCCGTTGTATTCAGCAAACATATGCTTTGGCAGCACCATGCCTTCGGTGCCGGTAAACATCAGATACCAGGCCGGGTTTGGCTCTTTGAAGGTAATCTGCACGGTGGTATCGTCCAAGGCTTCTACGCGCTCAATCAGCTCGTAGGACCCGGCGTTGACGGTAGCAACCTCTGGGTTGACGATGAACTCGTAGGTAAAGACCACATCCTCTGCCGTGAAGGGGGTGCCGTCTGACCAGGTAATGCCTTCCTTAAGCTTCCAGGTAACGGAGGTACCGTCTTCGGCTACGCCGCCGTTGTCGAGGGAGGGCTCCTCGGCGGCCAAAAACAGCACCATATTGCCCTCGGCGTCGAAGCTGGCCAGGGGCTCGAGGGTGATACGGCTGGCCTCAGAGTCTTTAAAACCGCTTGAAAAGTGGGGGTTGAGAATGGTAGGGGCTTGCCAGTAGAGCAGCCGCAGAGTGTCGTCAGCGATAGCAGACTCAGTTCCTTCGGCGGTGTCGCTCTGGGGGGGGCTCTGGGCCGAACGGCAGCCGGTAACCAGCAGCAAACACAGACCAGCAGCGGCGACGGCGCGAACGTTCATAGGCAAACTCAGTGTTTTGGTGTTGTTCAAACCCTGGAGCCGTAAATCTTACTCAACCCCACGATCCTCAGGCCTTAGCGTAGCCCGTCAGAGGATCAAAAGAGTGATCTAGAATACATATCTGGCTGCAACACAAGGACTCTCTCTACGCCCTCAGCAGTGGAGGGAGGCGCACCCTGAATCTGGCGGTGCATTGCAGCAATAACGTCTGCGGGCACCTGTCGCGATCGCCCCTCGTTTCTCTCCAGCGCCGTACTTAGGGGTACATCAAACCAGCCCAGGGCAATGGGGGCAAAGCCGATTTGGCGGGCAGCGGCGATCGCCTCGCGACGGTGTCGCCGCCGCGCGTTGGTGGCGTCGTAGATGACCCCCTTTATCTCCTGTCGTCGAATAGCTTCGTTGCCCTGCTGCCACTGGGCGATGACCTGCTGCCAGATCTGTCGCCAGTCGCCCTGCACGGCCTCACTGCCGTAGAGCCGGGCTCGAATATTGTCGGTAGACACAATCCAATAGCCGCAGTTAGACGCAATAAACTGCTTTGCCCAGGTCGACTTGCCGCTGCCCGGAATACCCACCAAAATCAGCATAGGCATAGGAAAAGCGCTCTCGGCCACCGCTCAGCTAGCGCTAAATGATCATGCCCTCAGGAATCACCGCGTTCTTGAGCACAACGACAATACCGCTGCGGATGTAGAAACCCAGATCCTCGCGCTCGGCCTCCTGCACACTGTCTTTGTTGACGATCTGCACGTTGCGGCCGACGCGAGCGTTTTTGTCGATAATGGCGCGGCGAATTACAGATCCCTCACCGATACCAATGGGAATTTTGCCCCGAGTCAGGTGCTGGCTGCTCTCGGAGAGCGGCTCATAGTAGTCGGCCCCCATCAGCAGTGAGTCTTCAATCACGCAGTCAGCGTTGATCCGCTGGCGTAGGCCAATCACCGAGTGGTTAATGCGGCAGTTCTTGAGAATGCAGCCTTCAGTAATGCTCGACTGGGTTACCTGACAGTCCTGCAGCTTGTTGGGCGGCAGATAGCGCGCTCGTGTGTAGATGGGCGCGTCTTCCTGGTAGAAGCTAAAGTCGGGGTGGGGCTGCTGAGTTAACGCTAGGTTAGCTTCGTAAAAGGCCTCAATGGTCCCAATATCTTCCCAGTAGCCATCGAATAGGTAGGCCTGCACGTTGTAATCACT
>JBARUP010000647.1:0-5118 GCA_049645805.1 Nodosilinea sp. | reverse complement strand
GTGGGGTTTACCCACGCCACCCCGCAAAACTTCCTCCAGCTCACGAAACACCTGGCTGCGCACCCCGGTGACTTCGATGTGCTTGACCGAGAACCGGGCCGGGTCTTTCACCAGTAGCTCAAAATGCTCTGGCCCCAGCACCGGGATAAAGGTGCCTTCTTTATAAACGCTGACCTCGTCGCTGTAGTGGAGCAACACCGCCGCCAGCAGCACCGGAATCGTGCCCGATTTCATGCCGTAGGGCGGCGCATTGAGCCTCTGGTACAGATCGCCAATGGATTGAGGTGTATCGGTTGCGCCCAGGCAGAACTCGGCCATGGCAGCCCAGATGGGGCCGAGCTTTGACTGGCCGAGGATGGCCCTCACCCCTAGCCCCTCTCCCTGGGGGAGAGGGGAACCGGATGGGGTCGCTCCCCCTTCTCCCGTCCTGGGAGAAGGGGGCCGGGGGGATGAGGGCGGTGGATAAAAGCTCCATTCGCCTTGCTCTTGGCGATGAATGCCGGTCTGCTGGAGCACTGAATAGTACATCGCCACCTCTGGCCCATAGCCCTCTAGCCCTAAGCGCTCGACCTCGGGCTGTTCCAGCATGGCTTCGAGCAGCAGTCGGCGAGCTTTGGCCCCCTGGGAGGTAAGGGTGCGGCGGTTGATCAGCTCATTCCAGAGGATGGGGGTTTGGGGGTAGGTGCGATCGCACACGACCGACAGCAGGGCATTAAAATCTGTGACGCTGCCGATTTTGTGGGGCTTGCCCTCGACCCAGCAGGCATTGTGGTGGGTGCCAAAGTTAAACGCCTGGGTGAGGGTGTCGTCTAGCAATTGCTTGAGCTGTAGGCGACGATGGCGCACTTCTCGCAGGGCCACCTTGTCGCTTTGCAGGGCACTTTCTCGGCTGTAGATTTGGCAGAGGGCGCGATATTCTTGGGCGCGAATAGCCAGCAGCGGCAGATTAGCCGCCGCAATCACCACCAGGGGCTTGCCATCTACGGTTTGGGCAGGCACCGAACTAGGGGCCGTTTCGCTTAGCCAGTAGGCCACAACGCCATCGCAGTCAGCCTGGGTGCAGGCTAGCCCGGTTAAATCGGAGTTGTGGCCCAGGTAATGACGCTCAAAGTAGCGCAGGGTGCCAGTGCGGTAGCTGTGGCGCTGGGCCACCATGGGCTTGAGCGGGTAGGTCTCGGTGAGCAGGTCGGCCAGGGGCAGAGTGTCTTTGGCGATGTATTGGGCGATCGCCCCTTCCACATCAAAGTCAGACCCTTCCCACAGGCGCAGCTCATCCACCGCCCGCCGGTAGGTGACAATGCCCTGCTGGTGGGTGACTACATTAATCTGCCCTTCCCAATGCTCCAGGGCGGCGGGGTCGGGCTGATCGACCAGGGCTAGTTTCACCAGGGGGCGGGTAGCGCGAAACAGGCCGGTACTGGTCACCAAATTTAGCAAACCAATGGTTTTCAGCAGGGCCACGGTATCTGCGCCCCGGTGCTGAGCATCGGCCACCAGGGTCTGAATCTCTAGCCATCGTTGTAGCCCCGGTCGAGACCCCATGCCCGCCCCCAGGGATTCTACAAAATAGTCGTAGAGGTGGTGCAGCTTTAGGGTTGGTAGAGCCTTTACCCCCGGCCCATCAACGTCTGGAATTGGGATCTCTTCAATCTCCGCCGACTCTAAAAAGCTTTGGAACGCGTGAGGTTCGGCACTGGTGAGGAAGGTAAACAGAGAGCGATCGTTCTGGGCGTAGCGAATGCACAGCTCTGGTAACACCATAGCCGCCAGGGGATGGAGCGGATATGTGGCCTCTAGCAGTTTGGGGGAGAGTTCGGTGAGGTTGGCTTTCTCGCTGAGGACGGAACACCAGTCTTTGGTGAGCTGTCGTACCGGGAAAGTTAGCGTCTCTGCCTGGGAGCGATTGATCGCTTGCCCCATCAGCCGCAGCATCTGCTGAGACGACTCGGTGAAGGGGATATCCTCAAATCGGCCTTGAATTTTGGCCCACTCGTTCTTTTCTACCGCTGCAAGCCGCTGGCCATAGTCGGCAAAGGACTGGTGCAGCAGACCAAAGATATAGAGCCGGGTGCCCTTTTTGCGCGACAGCTCCGCCAGCTGCTGAAGCAGATAGAGATCGGCAGTGCCCTGGTTTTGGGTGGCGTGTTCTAGGGATTTGCCCAGCTCATCAATGACCAGAATGATGTCGGTATCGACGACCTCAGAGAGCTTTTTGATGACGTTGAGAATATCGCGATCGCTAAATGAGGCCTCGCCAAACGCCAGCTCCCCTTCCCAGTCATTCAGCTGTCTAACAACCTCTGGCTCGCGCCCCCGTGCCCAAAAGTCATCGGTAGCTTTAGTGAGGGCTCTAATCAGAGTGTGTCTCAGCGGCTCTCGTTGGGCGGTGGCCACCGCTCGAAACAGACCCTGCTGGGGGAATTTCTTTTGCAGGGCCTCATATTCTGGGCTATCGAGCTGGAGGCTATGTCGGGCAATATCTAGGGCAAGCTGCCGAGCCGGGCTATCTACTGGCCCAAATAAGCTGGTTAAAAAGTGGGCGAAGGCCGATTTACCCGTGCCATAGACCCCCGTCAGCGTCCAGGCCGTGGTGCGCTTGCGCCCAAACATCGACGCCAAGATTCGCCGCAGGGCATCGACCGCGCGATCGGTGAGAATGTAGCCTTCTACCGCATCTGGCGCATCAAAATCTCGCTCTAGGTTGATGGAGCGGGCATAGCGGCGGTTAACAGCCAGAAAATCGGCTAAACGTTGAGAACTCACTACCTATTAACCCGCAACTACACAGCAACCCGCAGCCAATCACACCTAGGCGGCAAAATACTCGTCCAGAATAGCCCCAGACATCTCCAGCGGATCGCCTTCGTATTGAAGCTGTAGTAAACCAGCGCTGTCTGAGATAAATAGATCCTCGCGTCGCCGGGCGACTTGCTCAATGGCTTCAGCGATCGCCGCCTCCGAGAGCTTAAACACCCGCCCTGGGCTGCCTTCTAAATGAGCCAAGCGAGAAACGCCCATGGCTGAGCTTTCATTTTCAGCAATTCCGGCAAATTCTAGACAGGCCGCTACCACCAGTTCGGCAGGCAGTGTCTCCTTAGGGCCAACCTGAAACTCATAGCGCCGCCCATCCCCCACGCTGTAGAGCAATCGCAGGGCTGTGAAAGGGCAGTCGATAGAATCTTCGGTCGGCCCCTTTTTGCTCTCTTGGTCGGCATACATGCGTAGAATGCAGCTCACATCTTTTCGTAGGGATGAGTCGGCAATTTTGGAGCTAAAGCTGTTGGCATACTCCCGCAGGTCATCCACCAGGTGCTCCGGGGTAAACTCCACCGCCGAAAACTCCCCAAAGGCATAGGCCCAGGCCGTAGCGGTGCAGGGGGCCTTAAGCAAATTCCAGTGGAGCAGCCAGAGGCTAGCCGGATTCTCCAGAAAGGGATCCCAGCCGTCATCGCTCAGCAGTTGTTGGCCCAGCGGGGTCGGCACGATTTGGCGCTCACTTTCCGCCAGCACCTTAAAGGCGCTGCACCAGTAGCGAATGGAGCGCACCATGTTCTTCCCTACCCCCAGCAGTACCGGGGAATCTTCTCTCAAGAAGATATTGGGATCCGCTAATGCCAGGTCATAGCCCTTTTTCAGCCAGCCAAAGCGAGGATGAAAGGTCTCATGGCGAGCGAAGACCGCCGTAGCCTTAGGCTTTTCTTTGACTGCCGCTTTTCCCATGTTAGATAGATCAAATGTATTGTCTAATTATGGCTAGGCTGGGCCGTTTTCTCCAGTTTTTCCTGACTAGGTTTTAGCTAAAGTGCTCAATTTAGTCACAGCTTCCTAATGAATCCCAATCAAACTCTACAGGTAGTGGCTTCATTCGTACAGGGACGCTATATACCCAGGGGAATGCTTCTTACAGCGTTTCGAAAATCCGCAGATTCGGTAGTATAAGAGCCATCAGCGCGTCATCAGTGGAGTTTGCCCACAATCTATGGCCAAGGTATCGACAGAACTGCCAACCTTCTTGGAGCTGTGCCAGCGCAGCTCCGTCGGTAAGCGACTGCCCGATGCCCTTTACGTCCATGTCTCTGCTCTGGCGCACCTTTACCCCACCCTACAAGCTGTCGAGAAGAAAGCAAGAACCAGCACTGCTCTGGCTAAAAAAGCGACCCTGGTCAAGTTCAGCCTCGACAAACCGCAAATTGCCTACCTGTTTTACCCAGACTTTGACACCGAGGCTCACCCCGCCCTTCAGAGCAGCATTCAGGTCAATCTAGAGACTCTGAAGGCCACCGGCCGCGACTACAGCACCACCGACAATCCTCCCGTCCTCCACCGCAAAGAAACCTTTGTCATCCCCGACTACCCGTACTACGCCACCTTCGCCTGGCTAACCAAGCAGGAAGAAGCGCTGGGGCTGCTAGATGATCCTCGTGGCATCGGCTTTCGCCATGCCTGGGAGCAGCGCCTGCAAGAGCGCAAGCTCGTAATCCATGGCCACGCCCTAGCCTGCCCGATGACCTCGGCGGCTAAGCAAACCCAGCCCAAGCCAAAAATTCAGCGGCACAAGGCTGCGATCGCCCGCGTCACCGCCTCCAAACCCGTCCGCCTCGCTGTCGAAGCGGGCCTCTTCCCACCCGACACCACCTACTTCGACTACGGCTGCGGCCACGGGGCCGACATTGAGTACATCCACCGCATGGGGCTCACCAGCGCCGGGTGGGATCCTCACTTTCGGCCCGACATTCCCCACACCCCAGCAGATGTGGTCAACCTAGGCTACATCATCAACGTCATCGAAGACACCGCCGAGCGGCGAGAAGCGCTGATTAACGCCTGGGGCCTGGCCCAGAAGGTGCTGATTGTCGCGGCCCAAGTGCTAATCGACGATCGCACCCGAGGCGTGATTGCCTACGGCGACGGCATCATCACCAGCCGCAACACCTTTCAGAAATACTACGAGCAAGAAGAACTCAAAGCCTACATCGATCAGGTGCTGGGCGTAGACGCTATCCCCATCGCTCTAGGCATCTACTTTGTCTTTCGCGACGAGGCCCAGGCCGAGGCCTTTCGGGCCTCCCGGTTCCGTTCCCGCGCCACGGCTCCCCGCATTCGCCTCAAGGTCAGCAA
>JBARUP010000646.1:0-4305 GCA_049645805.1 Nodosilinea sp. | reverse complement strand
TGCCACGGGCAACGAAGTTCGCTTAGTAACGATCCGTCACTTTGACTACGGCGAAACTATTCAAACCTTTACTGATAAGCTTTTCGAGCGCTGGTATTCTACCCCGGCAGAGCAAAGCAATCAAACTCTGCTAGTGCTAGATGAGGTTACCAAAACCGTCGGTATCCGGGTCGGCAATGAGTCGGCTACGCTGTTGGACCCAGACACGGCTGACAGTGTCGCCCAGGAGACTGTCCTTTACCCCCTGCTAGAAGGCGACAAATATAATCAGTCGTTCTTAGCCGCTAGCGATCGCCTAGTAGCTGTGCTGAGTAATCAAGAGGATCCTGGTCCTCCAGCCTTTGATAATTCCTTCGATAGCGAAAGCACGTTTACCACCGCTGAAGAAACCGCCGAGAATCGCGGCACCAGCACAGTCCTTCTCGTTGTGTTGCTGGTGCTAGCTACGGTTATTCCTATGGCCACCTACTTCTGGTACACAGGCTTTGGCAGCTAAGTCAGTCCAGCCAATTGCTAGAGGATCCGCTTTCCTCCTGAAAGTATCAGCACAATATCGACTTTGAAGTTTCAGGGCAGTAGTGTAAAAGCTTCCCTGATGTCGTTACCCCTCAGGACTACACGGTTTTGTCCTGAGGGACGTGCTTAACGCCTAATAGCTGTATCATTTTGCTCTTCGTCGATTACAAGAGGGCAAGGGCTGCCGTTGTTGGCATCGGGAGGAACTAGGCCAACTAGGTGAGGAACAGGGCGGGGAGTGTAGCCTACCAAAGAATCACCTTGATAGGCTAACGAGGTGCTAGCTCCCGAGTCAAGCATCACGGCGTCGCGTAAACCCGCCTGATGCAGTATCTCGCCCAGCTGTACCGAGTCCACCATGGTGTGAGATACCCCTACGACCGGCTGACCAGCAGTATTGATGCCCCAGAAGGCTCTGTGGCGACGGGCATCGTAGTCAAATAAGGAGCCGAAGCTGCTGGCGGGCTGAGGTAGACCGTCTTTGACCAGCCAGGCTGCGCCCACAAAGGCATCGGTTACGCCAGGTAGCTCGCGGGCCAGCCCGGCTAGAGCGTTGTGGCGGTTAGCATCAAAGGGTACAAACAGCACCCGGTGAGGCGCAATCAGAACTAGGGGGCGTCCGTTGAGCCTGGGAGTCTCGCCGCTGTAGCCGGGCACAAACTGTCGACTACTCTGGCTCAGCACTGGACCAATCATTACGTTGGAGTCTAGGTACTTGAGAGAGAAGAACCCGCCATCAACGGCTCCAGCCAGATTAGTACCCGCCATGATGTCGGGCAGCTGATAGCGGCTGTTAGCGTGGATAGTCACGGGCTGTCCGCCTGTGATCAGCGATACCGTTTGGTCGTCTATATCAACTTTTTGCAGATCGACTGGGCTAGCAAAGTTGAACTCTGAGTCGGCTACCGCAGCCGGTAGCGCAGTAGGGAGCGGGGGGCCTCCCCAGGCTACATCCAGCAGCTCGCTGAGGCTAGATTGACCAAACCGCTCGATCGCAAGCAGTGATTCCGAGGCCCCAGCGAACTGTTCATTCTGCTGGCGCATGGTAAAGGCGGCTAGATAACCCGCATCGGCCACAGCTTGGGCTACTCGCTCATCGTAGTAGCCAGTGGGATAGCTAAAGTAGCGAATGGATATACCTAGCTCCTCTTCTAGCCGCCGCCTTGACTCAGCTACTTCGTAAGCCAAGTCATTATCCTCAAGGGCTCGTAGGTCGGCAGGGTGGGTAACGCTGTGGGCTGCAATAGTCACTAAAGGATCGGCAGCCATGAGCTTGAGCTGAGCCCAGGTTAAGGTCGAACGTCCGACCACATCACCGTCTACTTTGCCTGGAAAGACAAAGAACGTAGCAGGCACCTGATACTGCTTCAGCAGTGCGTAGACATGCTCATAGTGACCTACGTAGCCGTCGTCAAAGGTAAGCAGCACCGGCTTTTCGGGCAGCGAGGTGCCGGTGCGCAGGTGCCGTACTAGCTGGTCTGCACTAATGGGCGTGAGGCCGCTGTCTAGAATTATTTGTAGATGAGCTTCGAAGTCAGCGGGCGTCAGATCAAAAGAAACCTCTGGTGGTTCGAGCACGTCGTGGTACATCAAGATAGGCACCCGAGCCTCGGTAGCTTGAGGATGAATACCGGGCCAGGGGGCTGCTCCTAGCTGAGCGATCGCCGCAGTCCCCAATGTCTTTGAGGTAATCCCTAGCTCGGCACCCTGGAATAGCTGGTTTTGGGGATCGCTAGCGGTCTCCAAAGCGGCTAGCTCTTGCGGACGTCGGCACAGCCGTTCGCTACTGACGGCGGTCGGAAAGGCGTCTACCCCTGGTGCATCAATCAGAGTAAACAGCTGAGTGTTTAAAGCCTGGGGCTGATCGGCAGAGCCGGGGGCTGCCCCGACAACGGTACCCATAGTAATAGCGCCCGTGCTCAGCGCCCCTGCTAATGGTACAGCTGCTCCTACTAAAAATGCTGCTGATCCCATGGTTAGAAGGGTCTTCGCCCTCGCTGATTTTGTGCCGGATGGCTTCTTTGCGCTCTCGCCCATGTTTAATCCTTACTTCCCAAGAACCCTAGCCCCAGCCAAAACCCATTACATATTACTGGGGAATGTTGACTTTGTTTGCGCTAAAGCGCTCTATCTTCGAGTTAAAAAACGGTTAGCGATAACCGCCTGCGCAGACCGTTTTTTGCCCCCGACTAGGGCGTAGTATGAGACAGACCCGTTGCGCGATCGCTCCGCTATGATCACCATTGCCTATCTGGGGCCTGAGGGTACCTATTCTCAACTGGCGGCCCTAGCCTACAGCCTTGATCTAGAGCAGCTCACGGGTCAGCCTGTGGAGCTACGGGCCATGCCCACCATCTCAAGGGCGATGCAGGCAACTGCGGATGCGTCAACCACCCTTACTATTGTGCCCGTAGAGAACTCAACCGAAGGGGGAGTCACAACCACTCTAGACACCCTCTGGCAGCTTCAGCAGCTTAAGGTTGACCACGCTATGGTTATGCCTATTCGCCACGGGCTGCTGTCTTGGGCTCAGGATCTAGCTGTAGTTCAACTGGTCTACTCCCATCCCCAGGCGCTGTCCCAGTGCCAAACTTGGCTGGAGCACAATCTCCCTCAGGCTAAGCTAGTAGCAACTCGTTCTACCACAGAGGCCCTTGAACATCTGACCAACGACGGAACGGTAGCTGCTGTTGCTTCAGAGTGGGCTGCGCGGCTTTACACCCTGCCTATTCTGGCTCACAACATCAATGACCACAGCGACAACTGCACCAAGTTCTGGGTACTCACCAGCAACTCCGATGCTCAAGCCTCCGTCGGACAATACACGTCCTTGGCATTTAGCCTACCTGTGAACGGCCCTGGCGCACTGCTTAAGCCCCTGGAAATTCTTGCCCGCTACGGCATTAATCTCAGCCGCATTGAATCGCGACCGACAAAGCGATCGCTAGGAGAATATCGCTTCTTTTTGGACTTGGAAACCAGTAGGTATACTCCTACTGGGCAGCAGGCCATTGACGAACTCACGGCCTGTACCGAAACTCTAGTTGACTTTGGTACCTACGATTTGGCTGCGATAGACCCCAGCCTGGCGGCAACCAAGGCCAAAGCTCAGTCTACTCCAGCACTTCCTTGAGGGCGGTGCGGGCCGCTAGGTGATTGCGGGTGGAGGTTAGGATTTCGGCTTCACGCTCTAGACGAACGCTGGTGTCATCCATTTCTAGCAGCGCCTGCTGCTCGAGGGCTACCCCATGCAAATTGCTTGCTACCCAGTAGGATAAATCAACGGGGACGTCAGGAATATTATCAGGTAGATCAATATCCTGATTGGTTAACTTTGCCGACAGGTGCACTACATCGCGCAGCAGACCGTCCACGTCAGAGGCCAGGGGATGGAGGTCTTGGCTAGTAGGCCTGTCTTCTACCCATTCCACTAGACCAACCCGATAAGGCTTTTCACGCACGTAGCTAAGCACGCGAAAACGCTGCTGGCCAATGGTTAAAATTTTCAGGCGGTCGTCGGGTAGCCGCTGGTAGTGGAGAATCTCGGCGCAGCAGCCAACCTGGGCCGGCTGACCAGTAGCTGGATCCAACATCAGCACTCCAAAGCGACGATCGCTTTGGAGAACCGTATTCATCATGATTCGGTAGCGGGGCTCGAACACGTGAAGCGGCAGGTGCCTCCCCGGAAACAAGACTAATTCAGGTAAGGGAAAAAGCGGTAACTCTCGCACAGATATTGACTCGGAGAATGCCATTATCGCCTCTAACAAGGTGTTAGCCCGGTGACTC
>JBARUP010000645.1:0-3260 GCA_049645805.1 Nodosilinea sp. | reverse complement strand
ACAGCGAGTTAGTAGGCGTATGCGATCTGTCGCCAGCGGCTGCTCAATATGCTGCTGATACGTTCCACGCTGATCAGGCTTTCACTGACTACCAGGCGATGCTGGCCGAAACAAAGCCCGACGTGGTGCACATTTTAACGCCGCCTAACACTCACCAAAAGCTGGTTACAGACTGCCTCAACGCCGACGCCCACGTCATCTGTGAGAAGCCGATTACGCCTGCTTACAAAGACTTTAAAGCGCTTTGGGAGCTCGCTCAATCGAAGCAGCTCTATCTGGTGGAGAACCACAACTATCGCTTTAACCAGGCCATTCTTCAGATTGAGGACATGGTCAAAGACGGCACCCTGGGCGAGGTGCAGGAAGTTGAGGTGCGAGTGGCTCTCAGCTACCGCGACGAAGGCGGGCGCTTTGCCGATCGCAACATGCCTAACCCGGTGCACGGCCTGCCCGCCGGGGTCGTGCACGATGTCATTACCCACATGTGCTATCTCCTGCTGCAGTTTATGCCCGAGATCGACCGGGTTGCGGCAGCCTGGAGTAACCACGGCGGGGGCGACCTGTTTAAGTACGACGACCTTGACGCCCTCTTGCTGAACGGCCAGCAGCACGCCCGGCTGCGGTTTAGCTGCTATACCAAGCCCGAGTGCTTTACCCTGTTTGTCCGGGGTAGCCGAGGCTATGCCGAAACCGACCTGTTTCAGCCCTACCTGCGCACCGTTGTGCCGCGGGCCGGGGGCGAGCAGCTGTCGCCGCTGGTCAACCACTTTGTCAACGGGTGGGACTTCATGGGTTCTAGCGTTCAAAACTTCCGCAACAAAGTTATGCAGAAGACGGCCTACGAGGGGCTACACCGTCTGCTTGATCAGACCTACGCGGCCATTCTCGACCATCGGCCCGTGCCGGTGAGCTTTGAAGACATGGACAAAACCAATCGGCTAATTGAAACCCTACTTGCAGAGGAGAACCGGGTATGAAGCTGTTTATTACTGGAGCATCAGGGTTTTTGGGCAAGTACGTCGTGGCCGAGGCCCTGCGCCAGGGCCACACGGTTAAGGCAGTCGTGCGCCCCGCCAGCGACAGCTCTCGGCTAGCCTGGGCAAATCATCCAGCGGTAGAGCTAGTGCGCCTCGACCTGCGACAGACCCGGGGCATTGCCGAAGCCCTGGCTGACGTAGACTGCGTCATCCACATGGCAGCGGTCAAGGGTGGCGATTTCTACGACCGCTTTGCCGGTACGGTTCTGACCACCGAAAACCTGCTGGGGGCAATGACCACAGCGGGGATTGGGCACCTGGTTGCTACCAGCACCTTCTCGGTGTACGACTATCTCCACCCGTCCACCAACCGGGTAATTGATGAAGCGTTCCCCATCGAGCCTGAGCCTGAGCATCGCGATGCCTACGCCCAGACCAAGCTAATTCAAGAAGACATGATGCGGCAGTGGGGTGAAACCAACAGCGCCGTCGTCACGCTGATTCGCCCCGGCATGATTTACGGCCGCGAGTCACTGTGGAACGCCTGTCACGGGGCTGACTTCGGTTCTAAGTGGCTGCTGATCGGGCCTCAGGCCCTGATCCCAGTCACCTATGTTGAAAACTGTGCTGAGGCTATTGTGCTATCCGTCAGCAGTGCGGCTGCTGCTGGGGAGGTGATCAACGTCGTAGACGACAACTTGCCTACTCGCCGCCGGTTCACCAAAGCCCTGGTCAAGCGCACTGACGATCCTCCTCAGGTGATTCCACTACCCTGGGGAATTATGCGCGGGGTTTCAAGCCTGGCCTGGTTTGTCAATCAGCGGCTCCTCAATGGTCAGGCGCGGCTGCCCGGTCTGCTGATTCCCGCCAGTCTGGACGCGCGGCTCAAGCCTTTCCGCTACAGCAACGCCAAGGCTAAGTCGGTTCTTAACTGGAGCCCGCGCTACACGCTAGAGACCGGCCTCGATCGCAGCGTTAGCGACCAGTGCCTGCTGAGCGATATTCTCGCTAAAGCACCGGCTCAGCCTAATCTGACGCCTGTGACCCAAGGCTAGGGCCGCCCTGCGTCCTGCGCAGTAAGCGAGGCCGTGCTTCTAAAGAAGCACGGCCTCGCTGGTTAAGAGAGCCGCTCAGATCGAGCCAGCGGATGGTGCTAGAACGGGATGTCGTCGTAGCTGGGGGCAGGCTCAGCTGGGCCGCTGGGGGGCTTGGCTGGTGGTCGAGAGGCGGCGGGACTAGGAGCTGCCGCAGGGGCCGCCACTGCCGCTGGAGGAGCCATCGGCATAGTGCCTAGGTCACCTACGCTGTAAATGCGCTGCACCGTCATTTCGGCCTGCTTCTCTTTATAGCCCTCGGAGCGCTCGACTACGTTCATGGCCAAGCGACCCTCTAGCAGCACCCGCTGACCCGCCTGGTACTGGGCCTGAATATCCTGGGCCAGGTTACCCCAGCCCACTACCTTCATTTGGGAAGACGGATCGCCCTCTTTTAGCCCCGGAAACTGCACCACAAACTCGGCCACCGGGGTCTGATTATCGGAGGTGTAGCGCAGCTGAGGGGACTGCACGATTTCGGCCATTAGCATGCAGTTGTTCATAGCGGCATGAGCTCCTTGATCCCCTGTTCCTTCTCGATAAAGTTTTGCACATGCTGCTGGTACTTGGCTAGGTTTGAATCAAGCCATTCGCGATTTTCGCTGTTGCCATAGATATGCACCAGCGGCTCACCAGCGTCGGGCAGCACTAGGATCCAGTCGTCGGAGCTGTCGCCCAAAATTTTGACCCCGTCAATGAGCTCTAGCTGTTCGGGCGGGTTTTCTTCGACCAGGTAGCGCATTAGCGCCCCTTTCACGGTCCAGGGGCAGCGCAGGGTTTGCATTCGGTAGGCCATGCGGGGCAGTTCAGACCAGATCTGACCCAGCGATCGCTGCTGAAGCGTCAGTAGCTCAATTAGCTTAGCGATGCAGAACATGGCGTCGAAGCCAGGGTGCAGCTCGGGGAAGATAAAGCCCATTTCGCCGCTGCCGCCTAGCACCACGTTGGGGTTGGCTTGGCAGGCTTCCATCAGCGCTGTCGGGTTAGCTTTGGTGCGTATCACCTGCCCGTCGTGACGACGGGCAATCTGCTCGATCGCCCCGGAGGTGTGTACCGGTACCACAATAGTGCCGCGCGGGTGGGTTGTTAGCATCATGTGCGACATCAGGGCCGTGAGCACCTCGCCTCGAATGCGGGTGCCGACTTCATCGACGAGAATAAGCTGCTCACCGTTAGCTGAGACTTGAGC
>JBARUP010000644.1:0-10215 GCA_049645805.1 Nodosilinea sp. | reverse complement strand
AAAGACTACAGCAGTGACCGCAGTTGACTCGGCCCGAAAAGCCTCGGCGCAGCTTAGTTTCAGCTACCATGCGTAGCCCCTCGGCATCGGGGTCGAGGCTTTCATCCGCGTGAAAATCAAGGTCTAGCCCACGTGCTTCGGCTAGATCAAAGGCGCGATCGATCTTAGCCTCCAGATCTGGCTGAGGATAGGTAGCACCGCCTAAAATTCCGCTGTAGTGAGCCACAGTGTCGGCCACTTTTTCGGCGTCGGGGTGATCGTAGTAGTAGTCTATGGGAACCAGGCAGACGGCCTGCAGAACAAGGCGATCGGCCCACTCTTGTCGCAGGCGATCGAACACGGCAAAACTGATGTCCGCCTGACCGTCTACGCAGTCTAGATGGGTTCTTACAGCCTGGGTACCGTGGGCATAGCTGCACCGCAGCCCAAAGGACATGCGCGGGTAGAGATCGCTGGCGCTCCAGTGACGACGGTCGGCGGCAACCGCGTCTACAGCAGAGTAGAAGGTGCCATCGGGGTTGGGACTGCGCAACCAGCTCTGACCTTTATCTAAATGGGTGTGGCAGTCGGCAAAGCAGGGCCACACTAGGCTATTGCCCAGGTCGTAGCGAGGCAAGTCATCGTCTGGCAAGTCATCACCTACAGATGATGACGCTGGCACCAGAGCCACAATGGTGCCAGCCTGAATGTGCAGGTGAACGGCAGCTAGATTTTCTAGCCGAGGCGGGGCGGCTAGTTCGGCGATGGGGGTGCGTGAGGTGGCAGCGGCATCGAGACAGGCGATGGGAACGCGGGCGTGGCACAACCAGTAGGCGGTGGGCTGGGCCGCGAGTAGATCGGTTAGGGGAAGTGTCATGGCCATACCGTACCATTAAGCTCTACGTTTGGCCTGGCTTACCACCGTTGCCGTCAGAATGCAGGCAGCCCCGATCGCGCCGTTTAGGTTCAGGCCTTCGCCCAAAAGCAGCACCGAGAATAAAGTAGCAAAAACTGGCTCCAGCGTATAGAGTAGTGCCGCTTCATGGGCAGAGACCCATCGCTGGCCTGCAGCCTGCCCCCAAAGGGGACCAATGGTGACCACTAGCCCCAGGTACACCAGCGCCGGAATGCGATCGCCAATGCCCAGGCCCTGCTGAAGTAGCTCCGGTAAGGCCCAGAACGTTCCTAGCCCGAATACGACCCAAACTTGCACGGCGGCTAGAGATAGCGACTGGTGCCGGGACGCGATCGCCTCTAGCAGCACAATATAGATCGCGATGCCCACAGCTGAGGCCAGCGTTAGCCCGTCGCCCAAACTAAATCCGCCGCCGTCCCAAGACATGACGCCCATGCCCATCGTCGCCAGGCCCGCCGCTGCTAAAACCCGCCTCGGCAGCTGGCTGCCCGTGAGGACACTTAGAAACGGCACAATGACCACATTGAGACCGACAATGAAGGCCGATCGGCTGGCCGAAATCGTCTCTAGGCCAAGCAAGGCACACATCGTTTCTAGGAACAAAACCACTCCCAGCAGGGCACCGTCCCGCAGGAGTTGACGGCTCACGCTGCGCAGCCAAGGCAGCAGGGCGATCGCCGCAATGCTGTATCGAACCGCTATCAGCACCGCCGGATGAACGCTGCCGAGGGTATCTTTCAGCACCGGAAATGAGGTGCCCCAGATGACAGTTACCAGCAGGAGCAGGGCCGTTCCCTTTTGGTGAGTTGTCGCAGAAATAGCCGTCATAGCAGCAGGCCTTAGCGTCGTGATGTCTCACCCTAGAGGGGGGAGCGTAGATTTGGCCAAACAATGCCCTGAAGGCTTCCATCAGTCAATTCGATAGAAGAATCGCCGCCGCTGCCCGCCAGGTTTGCGACAATTCAAATACTCTGATCAAATATTCTGAAAGCGGCATGATTCAGAGCACGCTTTAAAGCCTAATTAAAAACTGATCTATGGGACTGATCCCGAATTATCCCAAGCTGTCATACCTGCACGCGCTGCTTGCGATCGCCGACTCCGGTAGTTTCAGCGAGGCGGCCCTGCGGCTCCAGCTTTCTCAGTCTGCCGTTAGCTATGCGATCGCCGCTTTAGAGAATGAGCTAGGCGTGGTGGTGCTGACCCGTGGCCGCCAGGGTGCTCACCTCACTCCAGTGGGAGAGCAGATCGTCGATCGCGCCCGCCGCATTACCGGCTTGCTAGATGACGTAGTTAGACAAGCCAACCTAGCAAAAGGCTTAGAGGGGGGCTACGTGCGCATTTCGTCTTTTCGCAGCGCGGCGTCTCACCTGCTGCCCGAGGTAATTGCCGAGTTTTGCCGCCGGTATCCGGCGATCGCCGTGCGCATTGCCGAGTATGACGATTGTCCCGCTGCTGAGGAAGATTTGCGTCGCGGCCGGGTTGATTTAGCCATGACCTACCTGCCGCCCAGTAGTGATGTGGAGACCTGGGATCTGGTACAAGATGACTTTGTAGTGCTTTTCCCCCCTGACTTTCGTCCCCAAGCCGAGGCGATCGCCTGGGATGATTTGACCGCTTATCCCCTGGTGATGGCTCCTGAGGGGGACTTGTGTGATGGCTTAGTCTACGAGCACTGCGCCCGGTACGGCATTACCCTAACGCCCAAATACCACGTGCGTTCAGATGCCACCATCGTGAGCATGGTGGCAAAAGGGCTAGGGGCGACGATTAGTCCCCGACTGGCCGTAGAGCCCACGCCGAAGGGTGTTCATGTTTATGCCTTACCCGTGCCATTAGTTCGCACCATTCGGGTGGCTATTTTGAAGGAGTCGCTGCTGACACCTGCCGCCTTTGCATTTCTAGATTTGCTCAGAGAAATTTGTACTCAAGTGCCTATCAAGCAAGATCTGTAAGAGCTGTACGCTGTCACTTGAAAATATTAAGCAGCCACTGCATCAATGCAGTGTCATCTTCGGTCTGTGACTTGGCTAGCGCCTGCTTAACTAAAGCCATCTCTAGACCTGGCAACACTTTAGAAGTCTGAATTTCGCCGCTTTGGCAATTGGCAATGGCAAACGCGATCACGTCTCGCTCTGCTACATTCACCACCCAGTATTCCGCCACCCCCAACCGCTCATAGAGCAGTCGTTTAGCACCTAAATCGTCCTTGAACAAGCTAGCGCCAAGTTCAATCGCCAATGTTGGCGGGCCAAACGCAGTCACATCGATAGGGGCGTTATCCTGTGGTGGTAGCTTAAAGTCTGCGCCAATGTAAAAGGCCGCATCCGGCTGACACCCCCGCTCTCCCGTTTTGTAAAAGCTACAGTTCGTAAATTCGACCGAGCGCAGATTCCGAACCATGGCGAAGAGACTAATAACCTTCGATATTACTGAGTTTTGCCGACTGTGCCCTGCACCTAACGGAGCCATCTCAACCCTCATGTAGCCATGGTCAAAATACCCTCTGCCGTCCTCATACTGGGGCTCTTCTAAGGTGGCGACAAACGTTTCCCAGGTGGTCTTCACCCAGGTGTCTGTCTGTATTGGTGGAGAGGTCGATAGAGCCATGGCGGCGATACTAGCGGATGTGGCAAGGCAAACTTGCCTGGGCCTAATTCTAGTTTACTGAGAGCGAGGGATTAGTCTAAGGTTCTTGCCCGAGCTACAGTGACCCTGCTTGCCATGTGAAACAGCCGGGCAACGACTAGCTAAAGGTGCAGAAACGATTGAGCAGCCGTCCCCTGAGCGGTGCCGCAGGGGACGGTCAAACACTTTCCTAGGCTTCTGCAGGCACAAACTCTAGAGAAACACCGTTCATGCAGTAGCGCTGGCCGGTGGGTTCAGGCCCATCAGGAAACACGTGGCCCAGGTGCCCGCCGCAGGTGGCGCAGTGCACTTCGACCCGAGTCATGAAGAAGGAGCGATCGGTCGTCGTTGCGATCGCGCCCTCAATCGGCCCGTAGAAGCTGGGCCAGCCGGTACCGCTGTTGAACTTGGTGTCGGACGTAAACAGCGGTGTGCCGCAGCCCGAACAGTTGTAGGTGCCGGGCTCGTAAACCTTGTCGAGGGGGCTAGAGCCCGCCCGCTCGGTGCCGTGCTGACGCAGCACGCGAAACTGCTCAGGGGTAAGCTGCTCGCGCCACTGGTCTTCGGTTCTGCTAACGGTAAATTGCTCGTTGGAAGTTGTCATAGTGTTGTCTTGTTTAGAGAAAATTTCAGCAGTCAGATTGTTCAACAGCCAGGTGCCGCCGACCACGGCGGTACCGGCTTCGAAGAGCTTGCGTCGCTTCATGGCGGGGTCAAACCATTACTAAATACAGAGTCTGCGCTACCGGACGATCGCCCGCAGCGCGTTTTATTTAACTTAACGTATCTGTCGTGGGGAACGCTGATGGCATCGTGAGAATTGGCTTCATCTCCCCTGAACCCCCGTTCTTTAGTACGCTATGACTACTATTGACACCCTCAGGGATTGACTCCGCCCCCCATGTCAGCTACCTCTCCGTCTGCTCACGCTGGTGATTCAAAACTTGTCCCCAAGAGCGATCGCGCCTGGCCCTTCTGGCCCGTGGTACCCCTCTACCCCTACGGCCAGCGACCGACTCTGCGGGTAGAGGCTGTTAAAGACACGGTTTGGACCTTTGAGCAGTACCAGGGCATTTTCTACGTAGTGGTGCCCATTCGCATGACGGTGGTGCGGCTAGAGCCTGCGGGGCTGCTGGTGTATTCTCCGGTGGCCCCTACCCCTGAGTGCATCGCCTTAGTGCGTGAGCTAGAAGAGCGCTATGGCCCGGTCAAATACATCGTGCTGTCTACCGTAACAGGCGTTGAGCACAAGGTGTTTGTCGGCCCCTTTGCCCGCTGCTTCGCCCAGGCCCAGGTGTATGTGACGCCCAACCAGTGGAGCTTTCCGCTCAACCTGCCGCTGTCCTGGCTGGGGCTGCCGCGCGATCGCACCCACATGCTCCCCGCCGTTAGCGCTCAGGCCCCCTTTGCCGACCAGGTAGACTATGCCCTGCTGCCTCCCATCGACTTAGGCCTAGGGCCCTTTGGCGAAACCGCCTGCTTCCACCGGGCCAGCCGCACCCTGCTGCTTACCGATGCGATCGTGTCGGTACCGATAGATCCGCCCGCTGTTGTGCAGCTCAACCCCTTTCCGCTGCTGTTTCACGCCCGCGACAGCGCTGCCGACCCCATTGTCGATACCCCCGCCAACCGGCGCAAGGGCTGGCAGCGCATTGCCCTATTTGCCTTCTACTTTCGCCCCAGCACCCTAGATGTAGCTACTGCGGGCGAAATGCTAAAGGAAGCCACCCAGGCCCCGGTGCGATCGCGGCGGCACTACTTTGGCCTCTATCCTTTTCACTGGCAGTCCGAGTGGCCTCAGTCTTTTCAGGCGCTGCACAACCATGGTCAAATTCAGGTGGCTCCGATTCTGCAAACTTTAATCTTCAACCGCGGCCCCCAGGCCGTTCTAGACTGGGCCAAGACCGTCGCTGCCTGGCAGTTTGAACGCATTATTCCGGCGCACCTGACAGCCCCCATCAGCGCGACTCCAGAACAGTTCCTGCAGGCGTTTGAATTCCTGTACGCTCAGCCCTCAGCAGCTCAAGGCCTGCCAGAAGCCGACTTTGGCCTGCTGCGTCAGATCGAGAGCCTGCTGCTGAGTCGCGGCATTTCTCGTCCGCGTCAGCCTGCTCTACCCAACTACAAAAAGAAGGCCTAAACGGCCTCCGTAGGGAACTTTGCTTAGGCCAAGGTCGCCTAGGTCAATTCACTCAGCCATTGCCTCCACTTTGGCAGAAATCCTCTCCTGAATTTCCTTAGGGCTGGGCATAAACGCTTTCTTCCTCTCAAAGCCTAACTTTATCTTCTCCGCAATTTCTTCTGGAGTAGGCGACATATCAGAACCTAGAGCATCGGGGGAAAACGCCGCTTTACTTTCCATACCGGCCTTGACTCGCTCGGCAATCTCATCTGCGGTAGGTGCAAACATCTCTTTGTTCATAAAAATCTCTTTTCTCTGTTCTGGCGTCAGGGCCGCAAGCAGCCTGCCAGCAGGCATGGTCTTCATAGTGGCTGCCAACTCTGACTTTTGCCTAGGAGTTAGGGCCATGCTTCTAAAGGCTTTACGCAGGCTGTCCCCGTCCCGAATAGCCTGCTCAAACCTTGCTTCTTGCTCAGGAAAGAGAATACTTTCAATTTTGGGTACATACTTTGACTTCAGTTCTTCAATTAGAGCTTCTTGTTTTACATCTAGCTCAGCATTGTTAAACAGCGGTAGCGAAAAAGGAAAGGGGATAGCACTGGCTGGGGTGGCGGCCAAAGTTAATGACAGTAGCGTACACAGCAAAACGGCTAGAAGCTTTTGTAACATGCTCAGACAATCTCCATACTAGTCAATACAATACCGAAGCAAGAATAAGCTGAATATTTCAGGCCTGGCTAACGTTCTTTAAAGCCAGCTTTGAAGTGTTCTGAAAAAGCCAGAATCGCCATAGATGATATCACAATCACCGGTATCACCAGGCTCCACCAGGTTTCTGAAACCAGCACAAAATAAGTGGCGGCTAGCCCTCCTAATGCAAATCCAAATATTATGGGTATAGTGCGCCCTAGACGTTCTGTAGACTCCGCTGCTGCTAAAGCCGCTTTTTCATCTCCTGGGGAAGCAAACTTAGCCATCACTAGCTGAACCAAATCAATGGTGAGCTGAGTAGTGTTGCCGGTCATTACCGTAGTGGGAATATAGCTTTTAAATACACCTTTGGCCTCTTTCATTAAAGCATTCTGAATGCCCATAGCCACTACGCCAGCAATGCCTATGGGCAAGATATATTCTTCTTGAATGTCAAAAATCAGGGATGGCGAAAGACTGACGCCCACGATCAGAAAAATGACCAAAGCGATCGCTTCAGCCGTCAGCAAAGTCGCAAAAACCGGCCATTCTCGCTTACGCGCACAGCGAGCCAGCAGCGAAGTTCCCGCTACCGCCATCATAAAGGCTGGAAACATTAGCAGATGGGTGATGGTTAGCTCTTCGTCATCCTGCACAAACTCGTACCCAGCCAAGGCGATGTTGCCAGTTACGTGGGCGGTAAAAATGCCAAACAAAATAATGAAGGCAGAGGTATCAACGAACCCCGCCACCCAGCTCAGCATAAACCCGGCGGGACCATCGCTGAGGAAATAACTGCCCAAGCTAGACTCAGATTTAGCAGGAGAACTTGCGACCATAGTGCTGTCTAAATAATTCTATCGACCACAAAATTACATGGGGCTATCATGGGCTGCTGCCTGGCTGTCGTCGGTAACAGATGTAACGGTACGGGCCCTTACTGCGCCTCTTGACTTAGAAGCATCGAGTGCTCTCCAGAATAAGACTTCAGGTAGATGCTGACGGCCTTCCCTGCTTTCGAGCAAAAACCAAAAATTGTGCTGCTTACTACAGAAAATGCCTACTCTTTGCTTCTATACAGAGAATGTATACAGAATGCAGTGCTTGGTCTGGTTTGATTTTGCTGGCTGCGGAAGAACAAGGAAAGCGCTGAGTCCCGTAGGAGAAGCGCTTAATTTGCTTGAGGTCTGATAATCTTGGCCGCAAAGCTTTTTGTTTGTATCTCAGCCAACAAAAAAACCTGTTCCGGGCTGTAATTCTTTGTTAGGTCGCAAATCCTGAGATTTCGCAAAACACTTTGGAGGTTACATGACACAGGCGGACCGCGAAAGCGTCATCGAGCAGGAGACAGAGGGCGACAGAATCAGTATTCAGTCTGAGCTGCTCTACGGCCTTAACGATAGGCCCCCGGTCGGGGAGGCGATCTTTGTTGCCATTCAGCACGTTCTGGCATCTTTCGTTGGCATTATTACCCCGGGTCTGCTGATCTGCGCGGCGCTAGGGGTCAGCCCTGAGGACACGGGCATTATTGTCAGTATGTCTCTGTTCGTTAGCGGCATCTGCACATTTATTCAGTGCCGACGATTCGGCCCGGTTGGGTCGGGCCTGCTGAGCCTACAGGGCACCAGCTTCGCCTTTTTAGGACCAGTAATTGGGGTCGGTACGGCGGCGATCGCGGGGGGTAGCACACCCGAACAGGCGCTGGCCCTCATCTTTGGCCTTTGCTTCTTTGGCTCTGCCATTGAAATCATTTTGAGCCGGTTTTTGCATCTGCTACAGCAGATCATTACTCCGGTAGTAACCGGAACCGTGGTCATGATTATTGGCTTAAGCCTGATTAAAACAGGCTTTTTTAGCCTGGCTGGAGGTGGTGTTGCGCTCCAAAACGAAACTTTCGGCAGTACTCAAAACCTGCTGCTGGGCGGCCTGGTGCTGGCTATTGTGGTATTTCTAACGCTTTCTCAAAATCGCTTCTTGAGGATGGGGGCGATTGCCATTGGTCTGCTGGTTGGCTATGTCATTGCCATTGTTCTAGGCCTAGTAGACTTTAGCTCCCTCAGCAGCCTGCCGCTTATTCGCCTGCCGCTGCCGCTGCGCTACGGCCTAGACTTTAACTTTGCGGCTTTTGTCCCGTTCACAATTCTCTACGTCATCACGGCCATTGAGACCATCGGTGACCTCACCGCGACCTCTGCGGTTTCTGGCGAGCCCGTTTCTGGCCCCGTCTACTTCCGCCGCATCAAGGGTGGTGTCTTGGGAGACGGCATTAACTCGGCCATTGCTGCCGTTCTGAACACGTTTCCCAATACGACCTTTAGCCAAAACAACGGCGTTATTCAAATGACGGGGGTAGGCAGCCGCTACGTGGGCTTTTTCGTAGCCGGTATTTTTGTCATCCTGGGCCTGATTCCCATTGTCGGGGGTATATTTCAGGTTATTCCTCAGCCGGTGCTGGGGGGAGCAACCCTGGTCATGTTTGGTTCAATCGCGGTGGCGGGCCTAAATATTGTGGCGTCAACCGGGCTCGACCGGCGCTCTGCCGTTATTGTTGCGGTTTCCCTAGCGCTAGGGTTGGGCGTCGTCTATTCGCCCGATATTTTTGCCGATAAGCCAGCGCTGATTAAGAACGTATTCTCTTCGGGCATTTCTACCGGAGGCTTGACGGCTATTTTGTTGAACATCATTCTGCCCGGTCGTCCTCGGGTTAGAACTGAAGCCAACCGAGAGTTTTCTGAGGCTTAGCCACTCAGCGCTGAGAGCCAGCAAACGCTTGAGCTAGCTGTACAGTGCTGCGGTTGAGAAGAGTTACTGGCCCTAGTGGCCAGCGATCGTAAAATTTCGTGCCCAGACCGCTGGGGCGATGGAGCTCGAGTTCGAGCAGTCGGTAGCGGAGGGCAACCTCCGCATCAGGGCCTTGTGCTCTCTTTGTCTGGGTTTCAAAGCTAGCTGGAGCGCGCTGGGCCTAGTGCCCAAGACGGTCGGTTGGTTTGTGAGTTCCCCCAGGCCGATCAAGGTTATAGATGTGTGTAGGTGTGAGGAAAAACGATGGCTAATGTTTTATTCTGGCGGGCTGCGGCTCGACTTTGCGTTAATGGCTGCGAGCGCAGTTTGGTAGCAGCTTCTGTGCTGTTGCTGTCGGCTACGGCGGCGGTAGCGAGTTCGCCTACAGCTGAGGCCGAAATGCTGGAGAGCCAGGGAGCTGCGATCGCCGTCGCTGACGAATCGCGATCAGGCAGTAGCCCCCTAGCGCTAGCCCTTGAAGCGTCTCAAACTCCGCCTCAGTTCGTCGAGGCAGATGGAAGTCTAGTAGCGATCGAGCCCCTTGTCGGTGACTCTGAAGCAGTCGAAGCTGAGGGGACAACAATGTTTCGGGTGGATGACCTAGAAGCCGCCCTAGACCCCGATACCACGGTAGAGCCCGTGCCCCTAGACGACCTCGCTCAGGTCACCCAGGTCAGCGACTTTTCAGACGTACTGCCCTCCGACTGGGCCTTTCAGGCGCTGAACAATCTAGTTGAGAACTACGGCTGCATCCAGGGCTACCCCGATCGCACCTTCCGGGGGCAGCGCAGCCTGACTCGCTTTGAGTTTGCCGCCGGTCTCAACGCCTGCCTAGACGTTGTTGTTGGCACCCTCAGCACCGATATCTCAGAGGAAGATCTGGCGACTATTCGCCGTCTTCAGGAGGAGTTCGCTGCTGAGCTGGCTTCTGTGGGTGGCCGAGTCGACCAGCTAGAGGTCGATACTGCCGAGCTGCGGGCTCAGCAGTTCTCTACCGTGACCAAGCTGCGAGGCCAGGTGTTTACTAGCCTTGGCGGCGGTTTCACCAACGGGGATATTTTAGCCGAGGGCGTCAATATATTCGCTACCGGCCCTAGGG
>JBARUP010000643.1:0-3763 GCA_049645805.1 Nodosilinea sp. | reverse complement strand
GCCCTAAACCATCCCAGCTTAACCCCGGTAAGTGAGATGCCCTAGGTGCATTCTAGGAGCTAGCGTCTTCGTTTACCTTCCCTTGGGAAAGCGCTAGAACGTTCCCCGTTTTCCTCAACCGAAAACGGAGACAACCGCATGACATATCAACCCTCGGGGCAGCGCGCCCTGCCTGCCTCGTTTGCCCTGCCCACCTATCGGCCCGACCGGCTGACCCACATTCTGCTGGGCGACTATGCCGCCGTAATCGAAGCGATCAACCGCATGGAGGTGCTCCGCTACTGCGACCGAGTCGCATGGATCGAGCCCATCCCCACCGGGCGCAGCGGCGAATTCATCAGCGTCATGACCCGCCGCCTGGTAACCCCAGAAGAATAGGGAATCTCGTAGGTTGGGTAAAACGAAGTGAAACCCAACATCAATGACCCTTGTTGGGTTCTGCTAGCGCTTCACCCAACCTACCGTTGACTACACCGTTAAGAAAAAAGGCTGGCTTCGGGTTACCGAAGCCAGCCTATGCAGGAGTTTAGAGAAGAAAGAAACTTAACTCGCCCTGGTCGGCGCAGGCGCAGGCGCTTTACCCCGGCTGCCCTTCTGCGCAAACCGCTGCCCCATGTCATCAATCAGGTCATCCAGCCCCGCCACGCTGCCGTTCGCCTTCGCATAGCGATACACCTCCAGCGCCGCGCCGTAGGCCTCATTCCCCGATGCCACTGCCGTATCATCCACCAGCTCGCGCAGGCGGGTCAGCGCCAGCAGCATCGGCTGCAATGCCTCAAACAGCTCCAAATCGCGGCGCATCTCAGCAATATCAAACGATCGCGGCAAAAAGTCCGGCGTCTGCGAGGCAATCTCCAGCGCCTTGCGGGTAAAGGCCCGGTTGCGATCGCCCAGCTTTGCCATCGATCGCCGCTCCTCCGGCCCCACATCCACCAAAAACTTCAGCTTCTGATGAATCTGAGTGATCAAATCCATCACCTCAAGCTGGTCGGTCACAGACAGGTCAGAGCTGATGCGGTTTACAGACATTTGGGTCGTGCTCCCTAACGGTTTGCCCCCTTAAGTTGCCCAAAGCTTGTTCAAAAGTTTATGCCATGTTCACACGGCAAAAGCCGCTACAAAGCACCCGGCAGTCAGCCACCCCAACTTTGGATAAAGCCCACGGTTAACCCCACAGTCACCCTTCCACAGCAGCTCGCCCCTGACCAATTCCTTCGTCAGCCAGAGGGCGACTCGCGCAGAGAACGCTAGGTTAAAGCAGAATTTTGACGTAATGACATAACAAAGGGAGACCCCATGGGACTGGGCCTACTTGTAAACGGTCAGTGGCAGCAAAAGCGCGACCAAGAAGATGATCAGGGGCGTTTCCTGCGGCCCGAGACCGACTTTCACCACTGGACTAAGGCCGACGGCAGCAGCGAATTTAAGCCAGCCGCCGATCGCTACCACCTGTACGTATCGCTGGCCTGCCCCTGGGCCAACCGCACGCTGATCATGCGCGAGCTGAAGGGGCTAACAGAGGCCATTTCGCTCTCTATTGTTGACCCCCACATGGGCGATCAGGGCTGGTTCTTTAGCGACTACCCCGGCACCATTCCCGACACGGCGAACGGGATGAAGTACCTGCGCGATCTCTACACCAAGGCCAAACCCGACATCTCGGGCCGGGTCACGGTGCCCATTCTGTGGGACAAACACACCGAAACCATCGTCAACAACGAGTCAAGCGAGATCATTCGCATGCTCGACACCGAGTGGAACGAGGTCGCCACTAGTGACATTGATCTCTACCCCGCCGATCTGCAAACCGAAATTGACGACGCCATCGACGCGATTTATCAGCCGATCAACAACGGCGTGTACCGCGCCGGGTTTGCCACCCAGCAGGGAGCTTACGAAGAGGCCGTGACCGAGCTGTTCGACGCCCTCGACCACTGGGAGAACGTGCTGGATACGCAGCGCTACCTGTGCGGCGATCGCCTGACCGAGGCGGACATCTGCATGTTCACTACCCTCTATCGCTTTGATGCGGTTTACTACGTGCATTTCAAGTGCAACCTGCGCCGCATTGTTGACTATCCCAACCTGTGGGGCTACCTGCGCGATCTGTACCAGCAGCCCGCCTTTAAGAACACCTGCAACATGGAGCACATCAAGCGCCACTACTACATGAGCCACCCCGGCGTAAACCCTCACCAGATTGTGCCGCTGGGGCCGGTGATTGACTTTGACGAAAAGAGCGATCGCGCCGAACGGTTCAGCCTGGCTGGCAGCAGCGCCCGATAGGCTAAATTCTCCGGGCTAGCTAGGGGCAGAATACCGACGCACCTGGTACTCGCGAGCGTCAACGATGCGGTAAGAGAAATCCACCGCTGCGGCAAAGCGACGCTCAACAGCATCTAGCTCAGCCTGAGGAATAGACTTCCACTGCTCGCGAGTTTGCCACCGGACCACCAGCACCACCTGGTCAAGCAGGTCAGGCGAAATCCACACTTCTTTAGAAATGAAGCCGGGGTGCTGACTCAGGGCCGCCGTCCAAATCTCGTTGTCTAAACGAACAAAGGTTTCGCGGCTGTCGGGATCGACCGCAAAGGTTAGCCATTCAATTACCATCAGGACGCACCCTTGGTCAAACGGGCAATTTGAGTCTCGAAGTAGCCCTGCCGGGTGCCCAGCACGCGGGCTAGCACTAGCCCCTCGCGGTAGGCGGCCAGGGCCGAAGGCGTTGTGTCTAGCTGCTCGTGCAGCTGGCCAAGCTGGTCGTAGGCGGTCATCATACCGTAGGCATTGTGAGCCTGCCGTTCTACCAGCAGCAGCTGCTCGTAGAGATAGCCCACATCGTTCCAGCGCCCGAGGGCTTTGTAGATTTCGGCTAGGTCACTGACAGCAGTGGCAGCTACCTCAAGCTGGCCTTGGTCAATAGCGTTGGTATAGGCCACCTGAAACTGGCGCGAGGCGGTGTCCAGATCGTCTAGGGCGAGGTAGTTGTTGGCTACTCGGTGCTGTAGGGGAGCAATTTGCGGCCACCGGCTTTCATCGCCTTGGTAGAGAGTGAGCAGGCGCTGCTGGCGAATAATCGCCCCTGCAAATTCCTGGGCCTGCTCCAGATTCTCGGCCTCGAGGGCCAGATATCGCACATCGGTAGGGTCATCCTCCTGCAGCGCTGCCAGCTCGCCGTAGGTCTCGGCAGCCTCGTCGAACTGAAACCAGTCGGCCCGCAGCGCGGCTAAGATTTCAAGCTGGCGACGGTACTCAGCGTCGTCGGTAAGCTGGGCCGCATCGGCTAGGTCGCGACGAATTTCAGCGGCGGCATCGATATCACCCAGCACAACGTAGGTAACAGCCATTTGCTCCAGCAGAACCCGATCGCTTGGTAAAGCCAGCTCGGCGCGAATTTCATCTAGGCGCACGGCGTAGAGCTGGAGATCTTGGGTAGCGTTGCTGTCGCGGAGCCACTGGCCCACTCGGTCAATGGCCGCCAGCTCGCGGTCGATCCCTAGCAGGCGGCGCAGGCGAATCTCTCGCCGCCAAACTGGGCGAGCTTCCTCCAGTTTACCGGCCTCGGCTAGGGCCTCGGCCTCCAGCGCCAGCTGGTCTAGCGCTTGCTCTATGGTGTACAGCTCCAGCGGGCTGAGCGGACGCGATACCACTGGTCTGGGCACCAGCGGGTCCAGCGGGTTGTCTTGCAGCGGGTTAGCTAAGAAAGGGAAGCGGACCGCTGGCGGCAGTGACTGGGCCAGCGCTTGAGGGGCGATACCTAGGG
>JBARUP010000642.1:0-1734 GCA_049645805.1 Nodosilinea sp. | reverse complement strand
GGGTGTCAACCAGGTGTCTGTAGCTGTAGCCGACGGCACCCTAGCGGCAACTCAGATCTGGCGAACCATTCGCCGCGCCAGCCCTCCCCGCCGATGGGAAGAAAATCTGGCCAAGGCTGAGGTGATGGCATCCTAGGGCTGTCCTCTGCATAGCAATGGATTGAGCATTGAGCGGAGTCGAAATGCGTCTTACACATAACTAGGCCTATCTATTTGCAACGTGCTAGACAGCCAGAAATTCCTGAATAATGTCGTTGGTTAGTTCGCTGGTAGGACCGTTGGCCACGATGCCGCCTCGCTGCATGGCGTAGTAGTAGTCGGCCTGGCGAACAAAGTGCAGGTGCTGCTCTACTAGCAGTACTGAAACGCCCGTAGTACGAACAATTTTTTTCACCGCTGCCTCAATATCGAGAATAATTGAGGGCTGGATGCCTTCGGTGGGTTCATCTAGCACCAGCAGCTTGGGCTGACCCATGATGGCGCGGGCGATCGCCAGCTGCTGCTGCTGCCCGCCGCTAAGGTCTCCCCCCATGCGATCGAGCATGTCTTTCAGCACCGGGAACAGCTCGTAGATTTCCTCGGGTACGTCCCTGGTGGGCTTGCCTCGGCTGCCCAGCGCCTCCTGACCAATGATCAGGTTCTCTCGCACCGTTAGCCGAGGAATCACCTCCCGGCCCTGGGGTACGTAGCCAATGCCCATACGCGCTCTGCGATCGGGGGAAAAGCTGTTGACCACCTGTCCCTCAAAGCGAATTTCGCCCGTTCTGGGCCGCAGCACCCCCATGATGTTCTTCAGCATAGTGGTTTTGCCCACGCCGTTGCGGCCGATCAGGCACACCATCTGGCCCTTTGGCACCGTCATGCTCACGTCCCGCAGAATGTGGCTTTCGCCGTAGTAGAAGTTCAGGCCCGAGACTTCGACCATGGGGGCGGTGGCGGGATCCTGGCGAGCGATAGTGGGAAGGGTTGTGGCCATGGGAATTTCGGATTTCGGATTTTGGCTATGCGAGGGGCTGATCGGGGTTAGAAACCAGACTAGTTTCGTGCGCCTAGTTCTTCGCGGGCGGCGGCTTCGAGGCGACTTACGGTTTCGGGAGGCAGACCCAGCAGGTGCAGCAGTTTTTGGTAGACGACGGCCTCGCTCTGGTTGATTTGATTGCAGCAAATCACCTCATAGCTGAGCATAAGGGCTTCTTCACGCTGGGCCTGGGTGACTAGCTGAAGCACCAAAGACTCTAGAGGAATTTCCTTAGCCAGCAGGTTCTTGAGGTCGTCGCGCAGGCTAGCCTGGTCTTCGGGGCTGTGAGCAAACTTGCGGCTGAGGTGATCGAAAATTACCTCCTGCTGTATGTCGGCCACACTGTCGTCGGCCCAGGCCGTGGTGGCGGCAATGCGCAGCAGCAGCATTTGCTCAGGGGTAAGGGCAGTCTCTTTACCTAGGTAGACTTCAATCACTTTGGGGTCGTTTTGCACTTCGTCCATCGTGCCTTCGCAGAGCACGCTGCCCTGGTGCAGCACGGTGACTTGTCGGGCAATCTGGCGCACAAATTCCATATCGTGCTCAATCACCACAATGGAGTGGCTCTCGGCCAGCGACATCAGCAGCTTGCCGGTTTGCTCGGTCTCTTCGTCGGTGAGGCCAGCTACGGGTTCATCTACCAGCAGCAGGTCGGGCGACTGAGCTACCAGCATGCCAATCTCTAGCCACTGCTTTTCGCCGTGGGAGAGCAGCGC
>JBARUP010000641.1:0-5801 GCA_049645805.1 Nodosilinea sp. | reverse complement strand
TATTTGATTGGGTCTTCCTACTTAAAGCTAGCAGGATGTTTTAGCTATGTTAGTCGGGTTGAGATGGTGTCATCCGATGTAAAAGATACAGCCGCTGTACACCTTGTTCTGTTAAAGCAGACAAGCGAGCGATACAGTTTGGCTATAGAGCCGCTGGAAAAGTATTAGTAGAGAGTTACAAATCAGTATAGAGTAGCTAGGGTTACACCACTCAGTAAAGAAATGGTTTAGATGATGACACCTAGGGCTTAGCCAAACTCTACCTAGCTTTCTTAGGACACAGTCTGAGCCAGGACAACTAGATAACCTCAGTTATCTTAGGGGGTATTGTGATGCTGACTCCAGCGCAGTGCGCAAACTTAGTTTGGGGCGTCATAGTCTCACACGCTGCCTTTGTATAAGCTTACTATGGCGCTTTTTTATGGCAAAACGAATCGGTCTGGTGGCGCTAGGCGTCTGCATTTGCTACGCCCTCTTTATTTGTCAGGGAGCCTGGTCTCAGGTTGATTCTGCTGTGGCTCAGGGGAGAGGGGGTGCAGTAGCCACCGAGGACGTTCGCGCTACCCAAATTGGTATTGATGTTCTGAAGCAGGGTGGTAACGCTATTGATGCCGCTGTTTCTGCCGCCGCTGCTCTAGGCGTTTCAGATCCTTTTTCCGCTGGCATCGGCGGCGGCGGATTCATGGTGATCTATTTAAAGGACAGCGATCGCATTATTACCCTAGACGGGCGCGAGCAGGCTCCTGCCTCAGCCCAGGTCACCATGTTTAGCGATCCCAATGATGACGCTGGAGCGCTGCTGCCTTTTGCTCCTAACCGCATCTCCTCAGGCGTGGCGGTGGGGGTGCCGGGAACGCCCCTAGAATGGGCTGAAGCGCTAAACCGCTACGGTACGCTGTCACTAGGCGAGGCGCTGCAGCCCGCGATCGCCCTGGCTGAAAACGGCTTTGTGGTGGATAAGAATTTCGCCAGCCAGGTCGCGCAAAATCAGGCCCGCTTTGCGGCTTTTACCGCCACCCAGTCTCTATATCTTCCCGGTGGCGAACCGCCTGAGGTGGGAGCCCGCTTTAAAAACCCTGATCTGGCCAAAACCTATCGCCTGCTGGCTGAAGGCGGAATAAATGTCTTTTATCGGGGTGAAATTGGGGCGGCCATTGTGCAGACTGTGCAGCAGCCGCCTGCGGTGGCCCAGCCTCCGTTCCCCATTATTCCAGGCGGTATGACCCAGACCGATCTCGACCAGTACGCCGTGCGCGTGCGCCCGCCCACGGTGACCCCCTATCGGGGCTACACCTTCTACGGCATGGGACTGCCCAGCAGCGGCGGCATCACGACTGGCGAAATCCTGGGCATTTTAGAGGGGTTTAATTTGAGTCAGCGCGATCGCCCCCAGGCCTGGCACGCTGTGATCGAGGCCGAGCGGCTGGCCTTTGCCGACCGCAATGCCTACCTGGGCGATCCCGAATACGTAGATGTACCGCTGCCCGGACTGCAAAGTAATGACTTTATTGAAACCCGCCGCTCGCTGATTGGTAGTGCTAAGACCTCCCTAGAGCAGCGCGATCCGGCTTTTCGCGCTGCTCCCGGTAATCCGCTGCCCTACCAGAATGACCCTAGCCCCAGCATGACCGGGCTTCTGCCCGTAGCCCCTGCCGACGGGCAGACCGGTACCTCGACGACTCACCTCGTGACCAGCGATCGCCTGGGCAACCTGGTTTCCTACACCTTTACCCTTGAATCAATCGGTGGTTCTGGCATGGTGGTGCCGGGCTACGGCTTTATTCTCAACAACGAGCTGACCGACTTTGACCCCGTTCAGCCTCACCCCAACGCGCCAGAGCCGGGCAAGCGGCCTCGCAGCAGCATGGCCCCCACCATTGCCCGCAGCCCCGAGGGCGACATGCTGGCCTTTGGCTCTCCCGGCGGTTCTACCATCATCACCACAGTTACTGGTATTGCCGTCAATATGATCGACTTTGGCCTGGGTCTACCGGAGGCGATCGCAGCCCCCCGTATTTCCCAGCGCAACGGCGGCACTACTCAGGTGGATGGAGACTTCGAGCAGACCCCGACCGGACAGGCACTCACTAACCTGGGCCACGTTCTGGAGCCGGTTCCCGAAATTGGTGCCGCCGCTGGGATAATTGTTCGTCCCGATGGTTCTATGCTGGCAGCGGCAGAACCAGCTCGGCGCGGCGGCGGTACTGCGATGGTTGTCAGTCAGTAAATGTAATATCTGGTCAACCTGGTTTTGTTTCTGCTTAGTTCTAGAAAAACATCAGAATAGGCAGGCCCTTCATGCTGCATAGGTCGAGGTGCTCCAGCAATAGGTAGTAGCGATTGAACCTACTGGAGAGCAACAGCATGATGAGCAATTTACTGGCGCAGTGGTCTACTCTTTCTCCCGTCGTTTTGATGCAGACTCTTCCCGCCGTGAGCGCGGTTGATCTGCACCAGAGGGCAGTGTGGGCACATGCAGTGCCAAAGCTGCTGAAGTCTGGTCAAGCGCAAAGCACAACCGGTCTGCTGTACTTTCAAAACCGCAATTGGGATCAGGCAGTGGCCTATTATTCGCAAGCTCTCTGTGCTTTTCAGACAGCCAAAGATGCCGTCGCCGTGGGCTGCACACTGACTCAGCTCAGCGTTGTTTTTGCCCACCGTCAGCAGTACCGCTGGGCGATTGACTACGCTAGGCAGGCAGTAAGCTGTCTGGGCGAAACCGACAGTCAAAGCGCCTACGGGGCCGCCCTTCACAATCTCGGCGTTGCCTACTACCACCGGGGCCGCAATCGTCTAGCCCTGAATGCCTTAGAAAAAGCGCTAGCCCTGCGCAACGATCTAGGGGACGAGGTTGGAGAAACGCTAACGCTGGGGTGCATGGGTCGGGTTTACGCAGCCCTGGGCCAGTACTGGAGCGCTTTGTCGTGCTACAAGATTGCCTTAGACGCTCACTACCAGCACCAATCAATGTTTGAGGGCAGCTGGTACGAGACAACCCTGCGTCTGCGCATTGCCAGAATAGCTCGCAAGCTAGGCCACCTTGACCTGGCGATCGTCCACTACCAAGCCGCGCTGACCCTCAGCCACGCGACTTCCGATACGGCACAAACAGCGGACATTTTAAGCGAGCTAGGGCAGGTTCACGAAGATCTGCACCAGTGCACAACCGCTCTGGGCTACTACCAGCATGCTCAGCAGCTAATGCCAGATTTTGAGCCGCTAGAGGGCGATCGCGAAGTGCTAGAAAATATTTTCGTCAGCGGGCTCTTTAGCCTTCATTACTGAGCTGCTAGAACCAGCGATCGTAAAACAATAGCTAGCAGAGAAAGGATGGATATTGATAGCGGAGGCCAAAAGCAGATAGTGACCTGGTGCTCTCAGCCCTGTGACAGAGGATTGACAAAGCTCACTACGCTATTAAGAAAAAGGAGACTACAAGCCCTCTGCCTCAGCTCACCTCTATAGCCCAACCTTAATGAATACCTACGATGTCATCATCATCGGTGCTGGCCACAACGGCCTAGTTTGTGCAGCTTACCTACTCAAAGCGGGCTATAGCGTCGCCCTGCTCGAAAAGCGGTCTATCCCCGGCGGTGCCGCCACAACCGAAGAACTAATGCCTGAGGAAGCACCCGGATTTTACTTCAACCGCTGCGCGATCGATCACGAGTTTATTCACCTTGGCCCCGTTGTTGAGGAGCTAGAACTTAAGAAGTACGGCTTAGACTATCTCTTTTGCGATCCCACCGTCTTTTGCCCCCACCCCGACGGTAAGTACTTTCTCTCTCATCGCTCCCTAGACAGGACCTGCGCTGAGATTGCCAAGTTCAACCCTCGCGACGCCGAAAAGTATCGCGAGTTCATTAACTTCTGGCAGCGATTGACCAAAGCCATCACGCCTATTTTTAACGCGCCACCCCAGGCGATCGTCGATATTCTGGGTAACTATGACCTAGAAAGCATCAAAAACCTGCTCAGTATTTTAGGGGGGCCGCACGAAACCCTCGACCTGATTCGAACGATGCTGTCGAGCCCTAAAAACATTCTCGATGAATACTTCGACTCTGAGTTCATCAAAGCTCCCCTAGCCCGCTTGGCCTCTGAGTTTGGCGCGCCCCCGTCCCAAAAGACTATTTCGGTAGGCGGCATGATGATGTCGATGCGCCACAATCCAGGCATGGCCCGTCCCCGAGGCGGCACCGGGGCGCTCACCGAAGCGCTCGTTCGTCTAGTTAAAGCCAAAGGCGGCACCGTGCTCACTGACCAATCGGTCGAGCGCATTTTGATCGACAACGGCAAGGCGGTTGGGGTGCGGGTTCAGGGCAATCAAGAGTACCGAGCCAAGCTGGGCGTTATCTCCAACATTGATGCTAGGCGAGTCTTCTTACAAATGATCAGCCCCGGCGATTTAAGTAGCGAAGGGCTTGAACTTCAGACTCGCCTAGACCGCCGAACCGTTAACAACAACGAGACAATTTTACGCATCGACTGTGCTTTGTCTGAGGTGCCGCGCTTCGAGGCGTATCAGCATAGCGATGACTATCTAATGGGCTCTGTTCTGATTGCAGACTCCGTGCGCCACGTTGAGATTGCTCACCAGGAGCCTGAGGTAGGCAAAATTCCTGACCAAGACCCCTCGCTCTACGCAGTTGTGCCCACCGTGCGCGACCCAAGCATGGCCCCCAACGGCCAGCATACGCTTTGGATTGAGTACTTCGCGCCCTACCAAATTGACGGCGAAACCGACGGGATAGCCGGAACAGGCTGGACCGATGAGCGCAAGAATGCAGTTGCTGACCGGGTGATCGATAAGCTGGCCGATTACGCGCCCAACCTCAAGTCGTCGATTATTGCTCGCAACGTTGAGAGCCCCGGAGAGTTGGGACAGCGGCTAGGAGCCTACAAGGGCAACTACTATCATCTCGACATGACCTTAGACCAAATGGTGTTCTTCCGTCCGCTGCCAGAGATTGCTAACTACACTACTCCTGTGGAGGGGCTATATCTGACTGGGGCAGGTACCCATCCAGGTGGCGCGATTTCGGGTATGCCAGGCCGCAACTGCGCCCGCACGTTTCTCAATGCCCAGCGCCCTCTGTTAAATCGCCTAGAGGAGTTTGGTAAGTCGCTGCTGCCGCGAATGTAGAGACGGCAGCACAAGATACCTCGCTAGCTCAGCAGTCTTGCAATCTTGACTGCTGAGCTAGCGGCACTCGTGGCTGAGCACTAATCGTCCATTGGTAAGCCTGTAGACTGCCTGAGGCTCGACGACAGGATCGCCGGCTTGCCAAATAGGTGTAACCTGCGCCGCTGTGTCATCGCCGCTGCGAACGCTTCCAGTGGGATAGCTTGAAATTGGCGCATCCTCTGGACGGCTGGCCAAACCATCGCGCCCGGTAACAACGAAGCGACTACTTTCTTCAGTACGAGCGATACAGCTGCCGCTGACTAGCTGTTCAGTGTTGATGATGTTTTCTGGTAAGGATGTAATTCCGTTTTGTAAGGAGTTGGTGTCAGGAGAGTTGATGGTCGCGTTACCAACAATGCCGAATTCAGAGCTAGCTGTGATATCGCTCAAGGGCGTCTGCTGAGAGCGAAATTCTAGCCCAAACAAGCCACGAGTATTTATGTTAACTTGGCCGCCCCGGCCCGTGAATGCATTGGCGCTGATATCGCTGTTCTCTTGAGGAACCGCAACTATAAATCCGTTAGGGCTGTTGATAGCAATATTGCCGCCGTCACCACCGGCTTGGGCTGTACCTGCACTAGTGGAGATGCTGCTGCCACGGCGCAGTAGCAGC
>JBARUP010000640.1:0-6459 GCA_049645805.1 Nodosilinea sp. | reverse complement strand
CTAAAAACACGATTAAACAGTCCATCACGGCCGTGATGGACTTTTTTGCACGGCTCCGGCGGTTGAGCCTAGACTATCCATGGCGCTTTTGGTGCCAGGCCCCGGCGTGGGTCAAGATAGTGTCAATATCGGCATACTTGGGGTCCCAGCCTAGGATGCTGCGGGCGCGATTGCTTCCTCCCACCAGCGCTGGTGGGTCACCAGGGCGACGTTCGACCTCTGTCACCGGAATTGGTTTACCCGTTACCCGTCCTGCGGCGTCGATCACCTCCCGGACTGAAAAGCCACTGCCATTACCCAGGTTAAAGACGTTGCTTTCGCCTCCCTTCAGCAGATACTCCAGGCCTAAGATATGGGCGTCGGCCAGGTCGCACACGTGAATGTAATCGCGCACACAGGTGCCATCGGCGGTAGGGTAATCGGTACCGAAGATGCTGACTGACTCCCGTTTCCCCAGGGCTGTTTGCAGCACCAGAGGAATGAGGTGAGTTTCAGGATTGTGATCTTCGCCCAGCAGACCATTGGGGTGAGCCCCAGCGGCATTGAAATAGCGGAAGCGTACCGATCGCAGGTCGTAGGCTTTGTCGTAGTCAGTCAGAATCCGCTCCACCATGAGCTTAGTCGCACCGTAGGGGTTGATGGGGTTCTGCGGATGAGTTTCTGTAATCGGCATTTCCTGGGGCACCCCGTAGGTTGCACAGGTGGAGGAAAATACGAAGTTTTTGACCCCTGCCGCTACCATGGCGTCGAGCAACGTCAGGGTACCAACGACATTGTTCTCGTAATATTTGCTGGGATGGCTAACTGACTCACCGACATAGGCATAGGCCGAAAAGTGCATCACAGCACTGATGTCATAGCGGCTGAAAATTGAGCCGAGCAGCTCTTTGTTCAGGGTACTGCCCTCAACAAGCTCAGTATTTAAGACGTTTTCTACCAAGTCACGGTGCCCGTAGACGAGGTTATCTAAGATCAGCACCTGATAACCTGCTTCCTGCAGGGCCATGACGGCGTGGCTACCGATATAGCCAGCACCACCTGTGACCAGGATAGTTTTTAGATCAGTTGTCATAAGAAGTATCTCTAAGGTGTTCGGTATGGTCTAAGTTGCTGCCTCGGTTTTGATGGTGCTAACCGGGTGATGCCATTTTAGCCCTTGCTCTAGACCGACCCCGATGAGCACAGTGAGGTTACCAACTTTTTATCTCTAGGCAAAGGGACTTTACAGATAGAGAGCCTTGGGCAGGCGAAGCCTCACTGCGGCTTAAATAACTTTTAACCAAAGCTTACCGGTGGCTTAGCCCTCCCATTAAGTTTTAACATGCGCGATGGCTGAAGATAGCTCAGTAGCAATGGCTACAGGATGTAACTTCCCAAGTGCTATCTATGGCTGACTTTACGCTCCAACTCTTTCATGCTGCCGACCAAGAGGCTGGTATTCCTGCCCTAGACGATGCTCCTCGCTTTTCGGCAGTACTGAACGCTCTTAAAGCCCAAGATTTAGATGGTGACGGTGTACCTGGTTTTGCTAACACCCTAGTTCTATCGTCTGGCGATGCCTACATTCCTGGGGTATTTCTAAACGCCAGTAGCGCTGCTTTTGGTGGGACCGGGCGCGGTGACATCTTGATTCAAAACGCTCTAGGTTTTCAAGTGATCGCCTTTGGCAACCACGAGTTTGATCTGGGTACCGGAGTAGTAGCCAGTTTAATCAGCCCTGGCGAAGATGACCCGACTACAGAACTAGATGAGTCTTTTGCGGGGACAGCCTTTCCCTACCTGAGCAGTAACCTTGACTTCAGCACTGATGCCAACCTGGCTGATCTGGTGGTATCTGATGCCCAGGCCTCAGCACCTAACAGTATCGCTGCCTCCACAGTCATCGAGGTAAACGGCGAAAAGATTGGCGTCGTTGGAGCCACTACCCCTACTATTAGCAACGTTAACGTGCGCATCTCTTCTCCAGGAGATGTAACCGTACTGCCCCAGCCCTTTGACAGCAGCCCCAGTTCAGAACAGATAGATGCCCTAGCGGCAGAAATTCAGGCTGATGTTGATGCTCTGCTGGGCGCTAACCCAGATATCACCAAAGTGGTTCTGCTGGCCCACATGCAGCAAATTGCCATCGAGCAAGGGCTGGCCCAGCGGCTCTCCAATGTAGACATCATTGTGGCGGGTGGTTCTAACACTCGCCTGCTTGACGAAACCGATCGCCTCCGCGCGGGCGATACTAATCAAGGGGTTTATCCCATTATTCAGACTGGCGCAGATGGTAACCCTGTGGCTGTAGTCAATACCGACGGCAGCTATAAGTACGTAGGCCGATTGGTGATTGACTTTGATGAGAACGGTATTCTCATTCCTGAGAGCTATGACCCCGCGATTAGCGGAGCCTATGCTACGGACGACCAAGGCGTTACCGAGGTAGGCGGCGAAGAGCTAGCTGACCCAGCTATCGTGGCGATTACCGACGCGCTGCGGGAAGTCATTATTGCCACCGAGAGCAATGTGCTTGGAGTCAGCGAGGTTTTCTTAGAAGGTCGCCGCAGTGCAGTACGCACCGAGGAAACTAACCTCGGCAATCTCACGGCCGATGCCAACCTCGCGGCCGCTAAGTCCGCAGACCCATCAGTAGTTATTTCGCTCAAGAACGGCGGTGGTATTCGCGACAGCATTGGCCGTATTTTGGTCCCTGCTGGTGGCACCGGTGATCCTGATCTGCTGCCCAACGAAGATATTCCCGGAGTAAAACCCGTGGGGGGCATTTCAGAAACTGATATTGCCAATACTCTAAGGTTCAACAATGATCTATCGCTGATTACGGTTACTGCCGCAGAACTGCTAGCTCTAGTCGAGCACGGCGCTTCGGCTAGCAGTCTGGATGACAGCATCACGCCGGGCCAGTTCCCCCAAATTGGCGGGTTCTCTTTTAGCTTTGACGTTACGGCTGCACCCGGCAGTCGTGTGCAGTCTCTAGCGATTGAGAGCGAAGACGGTACCGACATCGACATAGTCGTACAAAACGGCGAAGTTGTGGGCGACCCTAGCCGCACCTTTCGGATGGTAACTCTGGGCTTCTTAGCCGATGGTGGTGACGGCTACCCCTTTCCTGCGGGTGCAGCGGCCAACCGTATCGACCTGGTAGATGAGACGGCTCCGACTACGGGCAATGCTACCTTTGCTGCCGACTTCTCTGAGCAAGATGCTTTGGCAGAATATCTGTTCGACAACTTTGGCGCAGAAGCCCCCTTTGCTGCTGCTGAGACCGATCGCAGCCTAGATACCCGAGCCCAAAACCTAGCCTTCCGCGAGGACACCGTGCTCGGCAATAGCACCGGTGGCCCTGTCACTCCCCCCGTTGAAGGCCCCGATTTCTCCGGCGGTTTTGACGGCCCCTTTGTCGAAGTCGGTAGACTAGAACTCGCTGATGGGGCCGAGATCAATGCCTATGATCCCGACTCGCAGCGCCTGTTTGTCGTTTCGGGCAAGTCTACGCTACAGGTCGTTGATCTGAGTGACCCTGCTAACCCAGCAGCGCTTTCCTCGATTGACCTAAGTAGCTTTGGCGAAGGCATTAACAGTGTCGCTGCCAAGAATGGCATCATCGCCGTCGCAGTTCAGGCTGACACCGCTACTGACAACGGTACGGTAGTCTTCGTTGATGCCGCAGGCGCTGTTCTCAATAGTGTTGAGGTGGGAGCCCTGCCGGATATGGTGACCTTCACTCCGGACGGCACCAAGGTGCTCGCTGCCAATGAAGGTGAACCCAATGACGATTACTCGGTTGATCCGGCAGGTTCCGTTAGCATTATCGACATTAGCAATGGTGTTAATAATGCCGTCATTACCCCTGTTGAGTTCACTCAGTTCAACGACCGCAAGGCTGACCTACAAGCCGATGGTGTAAAGCTGTTTGGCCTCAATGCTACTGTCGCTCAAGACTTGGAGCCTGAGTATATCGCCGTTTCGCCCGACGGTGCCAAGGCGTGGGTCACCCTCCAGGAAAACAACGCCGTTGCTGTTGTTGATATCGCCAGCGGTTCTGTAGACGACATTCTGCCCCTTGGTTTCAAAGACTACAGCAACGGGCCTAAGCTAGATGCTAGCGATCGCGACAGCGGCCTCAACCTGCAAAATTGGCCAGTTTTTGGTTTGTACCAGCCTGACTCCATCGCCAGCTACGAAGCAGGTGGTATGACCTATTACGTCACCGCCAATGAAGGGGATGCCCGCATTCGTCCCGATGGTGACCTAGAAGATGCAGATGGTAACGTCATCCTTGAAGAAGGGGTTGTCTTCAACGAAGAAGCCCGCATTAAAGACGTCGTACTCGACCCAACAGTCTTCCCCAACGCTGCATTCTTGCAGGCTGACGAGAATCTGGGCCGACTTAAGATCACGACTGCGCTGGGTGATACCGATGGGGACGGCGATTTTGATGAACTTTATAGCTTCGGCGGTCGCTCCTTCAGCATCTGGGATGAGAGCGGCAGCCTTATCTTTGACAGCGGCGACGACATTGCCAACATCACCGCTCAGCTCACTCCTAACTTTTTCAACGCCAACGACGGCGATCCTGAGGAATTTGATCAGCGTTCCGACGACAAGGGAGCTGAACCTGAGGCGGTGACCGTTGGCCAAATTGGCGATACAACCTATGGGTTCATCGGTCTTGAGCGCGCTGGCGGTGGTGTTCTAGCCTATGACATCACCAACCCTCAAGCCCCCGTGTTTGTGCAGTACCTGCGCAACGATAGCGACATCGCCCCTGAAGGGCTGACCTTTATCTCATCGGCAGACAGCCCTAACGGACAGGATCTGCTGGTCGTAGCCAACGAGGTTAGCGGCAGCATCACTGTATTTGGAACCGACCTCCTAACAGGAGAGCCGGAGCCAGCGACAGATCTGTTCCTCGACCTGCGCGACATAACTGGCGACGTTGCTACTACATTCGTAGTGAATCGCGAGGCGGCCTTCGATAACTTCGTCGGCTTCTATCGGGTAGCCGATGTCGATGGCGGTATCGATATTGACGGTGACGGTGCTGTCGATATCACACCCGGTCAGTCGGGCTATACCAACGCTGCTCTGGATGCTCGGGCTGATTCTGTGTCCCTAACTACGAACGATCTTGTCCAGTCGGTGTTTGAGTCGTCGGTAGCTGGGGGTGACCTTTACGCTCCATTCTTGATTGCCAACGGCACTCCCAACAGCTTTGATGCCAACCAGGTATACTTTGCCTTTGCGGCAGCTAACGCCGATGGTGTCGAGCACATCCGCTTTTCCGATGGAGCCCTCAGGTTTGAAGATCTTTTTGGCGGCGGTGACAACGACTTCAACGACATGGTTGTGGAGGTCGCGGCTCTAGCCTAAACCCGATCTGTAACATCATCACGCCGTGCCCAGCTGCAAGCGCGATTGGTAGGCTATATACCCTGGGAAAAAAGGGGTTGTGTAGTTTGACAAGGGTTTCTCCTTTACCTATACTGGGGAGTGTTGAAAACCAGGCCCCCATCGTCTAGAGGCCTAGGACACCTCCCTTTCACGGAGGCGACGGGGATTCGAATTCCCCTGGGGGTATAAAGATTAAAGCCTCGTAACTCCGGTTGCGGGGCTTTAGTCTTTGGCCTATGTTTCCTACCTGTATTTTGCAAATATGGCTAATCAGGTGACAAGCCTGGGTGCTTCCAGTAGTGTGAAAGTTACTTGGGATGTGCAGGCTCTGTGCCAAGAGGGAAAATATGGTCTTTATTACCTTACTGGCGATCGCGGTAGGGATTGTCTCTGCTCTGGCGTTAGCGATCGTGGGATTGGTAGAAGCCCCGTGGCAGGTGCTGTTGCTGGGGCTTGGAGCTGCTCTCTACGGGCTGCAGCGGCAGGTTTTAGCTGGCCAACCCGTAGTGTTTACCGATGAAGTTGCAGCGGATACAACCTCAGTCAATACTCTATCGAGTAGTGGCTCATCAAATAGCGCCCTATCTGACTCAGAGCAAGCTGCTGATACTGACCCCGGCACGGGTGCAGAGGGAGATAAGGGCTGTGAGCTGACCTATAGGGGTATTCGGTATCGCCGGTCTCAGCCCAGCTCAAGTTCACCATCCTCTGAGCACCGTGAGGGCATCTATCGCGGGCAGCGTTGGCAGCGCTAGCCTAGTCTAAACCCGCTTGCTGAGCCGTCTAGGTTATTTAGGTGGCAACTAGCTCAAGGGCGTTTCCATAGGCGTGACGGGTACTGGATAGGTTGTATACCGAAAACGCCACTAAAGAGGAACTGTTGCTATGTCCCCTAAGGTTGTGGCAGGGCATGAGGCCGGAGGGGCTGGCTCGGCTACCGCGGCCAGCTATTCTCGCTATGCTCTGACCAATGCTACTTTCTACACCGGGAGTCAGGTACTGCAAGACTACGCTCTTGTGGTAGAAAGAGCCAGCATTATTGATTTAGTACCCTCGGCTCAGCTA
>JBARUP010000639.1:0-1858 GCA_049645805.1 Nodosilinea sp. | reverse complement strand
GCCCGGTACTGGCCACGGTGTACCTGATATCAGTTTCAATCCCTATGAAGGGGTTTTGTTGTTTGGAGCGTAGTCATATTGTCAACTCCATCTGCTCAACCTCGTTTCAATCCCTATGAAGGGGTTTTGTTGTTTGGAGCGGCGGGCCTCCGAAAGCGTTGCGGTATTTGGTTTTCAAGGTTCAAAATCGCGGATCTCATTGATTTTAGCATTTTAAGTTAGAAAATGGGAACTTATAGCCAAAGCTCTAAGCGTCAAACATCCTCATACCAACGGTTCTAGGCCTTGCGCGGATCTCAAGACGGGCTGTAACAGCTCAAAAGCTCATTCTCTGGGCCTTTGCGAGATTTTTAACGACCCGAACGATAAAACACCTGCTCACCCGCGCGATCGCCGCTCAGCGGGCTTGAATAGTTGCGTATCCCGCAAATTATCAAAACCTTAGAAACCTATCGTGGAGAGGGCTTTGAGGATAACTGTTTTTAGCAGGACTAATTCTGGACTAAATTTATGAGCCTCATTTAGGCTGCTCTTGCGGCTCAACCCGCCTTTATACTAAGTCTCGCTTGGTTACCCTCAGTTTCCTAGAGCGAATACCACATGCCTTGGGCCTGGCTGCGTCAAAGCCCCCGCATGCTGACCCTCCCGAGATCGGGGCATGCGGTTCGGATCTGGTATTAGGCATCGGCAAGCAGCATTACTTCTAGGGTAACCCACAAGACCTCGTCTTGATTCATCTTGTTCTACCATTCTTCTAACAAGACTCAACAATAAAATTTCTGGACTCACGCTAAGCATCACTAGTCTTAAGTCGAGGCATGCTCCTTAGCAACGCTCGCCCCGCTGTCCTCTGTTGACGATCTACGACAGCGACGCCAAATCTTGTCTAGCTAACTGCCAATTTACAGAGAGAAAAGTCGTCTGTCTCTGCGAAGTGATTATTTTGGACAGGGGTTGCTGAGCTGAATCTGCACAAGCGGCCCTGCTGTAAACACTCTTCCTTTCGGATCTAGTTTGAAATGGGGGTTGAATTCGAGCTTAGTATCGGGCAGATAATACGAAATCCGATTTGAGAACCCCCGATTCAGAACAGGAATCTCGTAGGGGTCAGCCAAATAGGACTCGGCACAAGACAATCAACAGCTGCTGCGTCTAAGATTAAGACTCAATCAGCTTAAAATGAGTCTCAATACTAGACCTTTAAGTCTTGAGAGATCGTTGGCTGCTGTTCACAATAGGTGCGTGCAGGGGAAAACAAGCGAGGGCTTTCGGTGTCACTCCTGTCCAGTATCAAAAGAGCAATTCTATCCAAGACCTATGTTTGTGATATCCCTTAGCCTTAGGCCGAACCTTCATTAATTAACTATGGTGGCCAGGGCATTTCTTAAAGACGTTTCGCTTTCTGCAGTCATCGCAGGCTTTGTCACCGTGCTGGTAGGCTTTACCAGTTCGGCAGTGATAGTATTTCAGGCTGCTCAGGCCCTGAATGCTACATCTGTTGAAATCGCCTCCTGGATGTGGGCCTTGGGCCTAGGCATGGGGCTGACCTGCATTGGCCTATCGCTGCGCTACCGCGCTCCGGTGGTTACCGCTTGGTCTACGCCCGGTGCCGCCCTGCTGATTACCTCGGCGGCAGGGGTGCCTATGGCTGAGGCGATCGGGGCATTCTTGGTGTCGGGGCTGCTGATTACCCTAGCCGGATTCACCGGCTGGTTTGAACGGCTGATGAACCGCATTCCCCTATCGATCGCGGCGGGTATGCTGGCCGGGGTGCTGCTGCGCTTTGGGCTCGATATATTTGTGGCGATGCAGACTCAGTTTGCCATGGTGTTCGCCATGTTTTGCACCTACCTAGCGA
>JBARUP010000638.1:0-3159 GCA_049645805.1 Nodosilinea sp. | reverse complement strand
ACTGCTAGCTCAGCCAACCGACTAGGCTTGAGGAGCAAGAACAACATCAGCATAGGTGCCAGATCGGGCCACAGTGCCTTTCTCAAGTACGTAGATGCGATCGCAGTGCTCAATTGTAGACAAGCGGTGGGCAATGATAATCAACGTTTTAGAGCCAGCCAAAGCTCTGATCGAGTTGCTAATCAACTGCTCAGTTTCATTGTCTAAGGCAGATGTTGCCTCATCTAACACCAGAATCTCTCTCTGATGATACAAAGCTCGGGCAATGCCAATTCGCTGACGCTGACCACCTGAGAGCCTCACGCCCCGCTCACCTACTTCGGTGTTGATACCATCGGGCAAATCTTGAACTAGTTCCTCAAGCTGTGACGCTTTGATGGCATACCACAAGCGGCTTTGATCAATTTCATCTTGAGGAGTTCCGAAGGCAATATTCTTTTCGACAGTATCATCCGTTAGGAAGATGGATTGAGGAATATAGCCAACCAAGTCACGCCAGCCCTTCAAGTTCTCATAAATAGATTTGCCATCAACCGAAATATCTCCACTGTTAGGGATTAGCAAACTTAGGATAACATCTACAAGAGTTGTTTTTCCTGCTCCCGACTGCCCTATCAATCCGATTGATTCTCCTTTTTTTATCTCCATGGAGATGCCTGCCAGAGAAGGCCTAGGAGTATTAGGATACTGATAAGAAACGTTAGAAATTGTCAACTTGTCGGAGTAATGCAAGCCACGAGCATTCGAAGGCTCACGATTAGAGTCAGCTGATGACAAGGATAATTCCTGTGGATTCCTAAACTCACTGCTTCCGATTTCCTTCAAATCCAGGTACATCATATCTAAGGTATGCACTGAGTTGCGCAGCTTCCCTACACAGTCTGCCAAGTTGCTAGCTGCTGGAATCAAACGCAATGAAGCAACAGCAAACACACCCATACTAGAGATCGTATCCTGAAAGTCCTGGCCCAGAAAGAGTTGCGAAGCGCAAACAAATCCAACGATTGCAATTATCAGTAGTGTCTCAATCATCGTTCGAGGAACGAACTGAGTACTCTGGAAAAGAACCTCCACGCGAGCCTCTTGATACACATGCTTTTCAAGTTCTTTCTGGAAGTAAGGCTCACAACCGAATACTCTAGTTTCTTTGATGCCTCCTAACCCATGATTGACGGCTTTAATAGTCTCTTCTCGAGCAAGAGTAGACAGACGCCCCCACTCTTTCAACCGCTTAATCAATAGCGAAAAGACGAAGAAAGCGGGCAGGAGTGAAGCTAAAGAGACCATCAGGAGGAAAACATTTATCTTTGCCATTAGGACTAGAAGCGTAGTAACCACGATAACGTGAGAGACAGCCTCCACCATGGGTAAAGAAACCATGAAGCAAAAGCGATTGGTTTCAGTAGTAATTTTGTTTATGTAATCTGCTGTATTTCGGGAGAGATGGAAGTCGTAGGGAGCAAATAAATAAGTCTTAAAGAGCCGCTCTTGAACAGCCGCTCTTTGGTCAAAAAGCAATTTGTACGAATAACGCTTGCTTAGAAAGTAAACGACGCCTTTGACTAAAAATACGGCAATAACAAAGATCCCAAAGCCTACGATTAAGCCTTCAAAATCTTGGAATCCAAATGTTTTGTATATCCACTCGAACTGGCTGCTTTCTTGGACGACTTTCTCTGGATCTCCAGCCAGGCCAAGGAATGGTCCGATTAAGCCTATACCCAGAGCTTCCAGGACAGATGTAAGAAAGAAAGTACCAACCAGCAAAAATAAACGCTGCTGATGCCCAGAAAAAATATAAAGAAACTTTCGAAAATAGCTCACTACTTCTTCCTCGAATTAATTACTCGATACTCAGTTTGTAAGCTCCGAGCTATATGCCTAAGCTTAGGAATCAGGAGGGCGACAGAGCAACAAACGATTACACAAGTATGTCTACCGAAAGAACATTACATACACGAGATGTAACGCTCAGCTCAGCCATCTTCTTGCCCAAAGACCCGATCGTACATAAGACGGCGAAGTTATACCTATAATACCCATTTCTCAAGGCGTTCAGTAAATACTCGAGAGAGATTCCCCAAAACAATTTCATAGCTTGATGTTATCTTTAAGCTGATCTGCCGCCAACGATGATGATCTCTGCCATTTTACACATTTCCTAGGGAAGGCAGCAAGTCAATACTTCTTGCAAACGATCAAGAAGGAAACCAGTTTATATTAATGTGCCACTGAAGTATTTGTAAGAGCTTGATCAAAAACATCTTTCAATCTTTTATCAAGCTGGCTTGCCGTGTATTTTTTGTATAATGCTTTCTGTATGGCGCTCTGCAGGTCAAAGATGAGTATACTTCTGGTAAGGTCTATTAGCTCGACATATGCTTAGCTCCGCTCGGTAGGGCTGTTGTCCTCCTGAGTTCATTAAAACGTCACTCAATAATTTTAGATTTATGCAAAGCCAGAAGATTACTCTTGGTGGCAACACGCTGATATCTGCAAAGCAAATTGAGTTTGCTGAAGAATGTTTCTCTATTTTTTACCTGCTCTTTTTTGCTGGAGTATTTGGTTTTGGCAATGATCTCACGCAGACTTCTGTTATTCCTGAGTTTTTTGTTACCCTTCTTAGGTACGCTACCTACGCAATCTCAATATTTCTAGTCACGTTTCGGCTCAGTGAAACCGTGAAGACAGCCCTTAGCAACAAAATAGCCTTAGGTTTAGTCTTGATGATCTTTATTTCTTTCCTATGGTCTCCTACGGTGCCAGAAACCATAGACGCCGTGTGGAAAGAAGCTATCCCAATGTTCCTGTTTAGCCTCTACTTGGCCTCTAGATTTACCTTAAAGCAGCAGTTTAAGCTGACTGTGTGGTTTTTCTTGATTTCGTTTTTTTTCAGCGCTTTTTTAGCACTTGCTATGCCCAGTATTGGATTACACAACACTGAGCCTTTCATAGGCAGCTGGAAGGGTGCTTTTTCTCAGAAGAATGAGTTTGGTGCACTCTCTGCCATGACTATGATTGCCCTCTATATGCTAGCAAACTATTCTGAGCGAAAGCGGTGGTGGCCACTGCTGCTACTTTTTGCATGTTCCGGCGCTCTGCTTGTCAGCAGTTCGGTAACAGCAATAGTCCTTTCAGTCGTGGGGTTATTCCTAACTG
>JBARUP010000637.1:0-1798 GCA_049645805.1 Nodosilinea sp. | reverse complement strand
AGACGGCAGAGCGGGAATGGCTCTCTGAGGTGTCCAATATCCCCTTGCAGCAATCTATTCAGGATTTAGGCGTTGCCTTCAGCAACTTCTTTAAGTCGCTGAAGGGAGAACGCAAAGGGCCGAAGATGAAGCCGCCCCGGTTCAAGAAACGGTTGAACCAACAATCAGCCCGGTTCCGTAAGGGTGGCTTTTCGCTGAAGGGGGCCAGGGTCTACCTGGCTAAGATAGGCGACATCAAGACCCAGTGGTCAAGGCCACTGCCGTCTGAACCCAGTTCGGTCACGGTGATCAAAGACTGCGGGGGGCGATACTTTCTGAGCTTCGTGGTAGAGATAGAGCCAATTCAAGTTGATGCTGAGAACCAAGGCATCGGGGTGGATCTGGGTCTGAAGATCTTTGCTGCACTGAGCACGGGCGAGAAGGTTCACTCCCCCGGCTATGCCCGCCTAAACCGCAAGATTCGCCGCGAACAGCGCAAGCTGGCTCGGCGGGTTAAGGGGTCAAAACGGCGGGAGCGAGTCCGGCTAAGGATTGCTAAACTCAAGGCCAAAATCAGCGACATCCGTAAAGACTTCCTGCACAAGCTGTCTACCCGCCTGGTGCGAGAAAACAGCGTCGTGGCTCTAGAAGATCTGAATGTGTCGGGGATGGTTAAGAATCGCTGCTTAGCCCGCGCCATGAGTGAGCAGGGTTGGCGGGAGTTTAGAACGATGTGCGAGGCCAAGTCAGGGATGATTGAGGAACGGCAAACGGTGGTGATTAGCCGCTGGGAGCCGACCTCTCAGCTCTGCTCTGAATGTCGCTACCGCTGGGGCAAGCTAGATCTCTCGGTGCGAGAGGTGGTCTGCCTGATTTGTGGAACGGTGCATTGCCGCGATGGTAATGCAGCCAAGAATATTGAAAAATCTGGGTTGGAGCTAACCCAAGATTCAAACTGGACGGGGAGGGTATGTAAGACTGGCTTGCCAGCAATGCCTGCTGAACCGTCTACCTGTTCGGGTGTAGCTTAGCGCTATGTCCGGCGAATCCCCGTGCCTTTAGGTCGGGGAGGATGTCAGATTATCCTACCCTTCAGGGTTACTCCAAAGGGCGGGTAGTCTGGAGTAGGAGAATAAGACTCGAGCGTAGAGACAACCGTTGGCAAGACCATTTACCTAGTAAAACTTTACGAAACAACGCTGTATTCAAAGGATCTAGAATCGTATTCAGAGAGTGAGGGAGTACAAATTCCCTAAGGTTGTTGTCGCCATCTAGGCCAATTTCGTAAATTATTGCTGTAAAAACAGAAGACTGAAGCTATTGCGCTGTTGCTCTATATTATCGTCTACGCAGCGAATGAATTTCTTCCACCGAAATTTTTTGCCGAGGAGTTTACAGGTCTAAAATCCTGCTCAGACCTGCTTTTAATGTACTTAGGGTTCTAAGGACAGCTATTTTCTAGACGCCTAAATTAAGTTTCTGAAGCTTTGCGAGTCGACTGCCTAAACGTATTCTGAGATACATGTTAGACGAGAAAAATAACATCTACGATTAGCAACTAAAAATTCTCCGGTTCTGCAAAAACTAGCGACTTAAAACAAAGAACCTACATATGAGACGGTTTTTAGCATCCGGTTTGTTAGCGGGTATGGTTACCTTAGCCATTTCCCCATTTGCCTTGGCGCTAGATTCGCAAACTACTTTGACAGATCTAGCAGCAGATACAAACGGAGATAGTCAAGTTACTCTCTCGGAACTTTTGGCTGTACAATCACGACCACCAAGCAGATAACCGATAGGGAAAGCCCCAGACTGGCTG